>JAUQYW010000175.1 GCA_030587525.1 Candidatus Sigynarchaeota archaeon
TGCTCGTGGTAGTGTCAGACAATCCCAAAACCATCGATAAGCGCCTCTTGAATTCGATTGATTTTATGGTGGACATGGACGTTCCAACGAGGGAGGAACGCGAGTTTTACTTAAAGCACCTGTTCGAACCCGAGGCGAGCGTGAACTTTGCCATGATCACGGACGAGATGGACGAGTGGACGTGGGGGGATATCGAGAGCTTCGCCAAGCATGCCATGATCCAGAAGCAGTCAATGGAGATGAAGGAGCTTTCCACGAAATTCTTACTCGATGCCTTGCACGGTGAGAACGGCCTCGATCGATTCGATCCACCATCGGTGAAGCTGCAAAAAGGCCTTTCCAGGTCGAAAATCGACGACGATGAACCGCGAGGCACCACGAGCACGGCTGCGAAGAAAGAACCGCCTATCATGGCAAATGCAAGCATTCCGGCATCGTCGCCAGGCCGGCCAGACGACCCGTTCAAGGAGCTGCTCTGGCAATCCGCAGCGGAACAAGACTACGATGCCCTGATCCGCACGCTCGATCACCTGGAGAAAGGCGTGTACGTGCAAGAAGACCGCTCCTTGCTCTTCAGGTACCCGTTCCTCCTCGAGGACGAGGTCCTGGTTGCCAAGCGAAAGCTCGAAGCGGCGAAAAACAAGATCGACATGATCAAGAAGCATTTCAAAGGCGTAAATCGCTCGTGACCCAAGAAATAAAGCCATCTCTAGGTTTGGTCCTCGAATGGATCGAAATGGAAAACTTTCTTTCATTCACGAAAGCCCGGATATCCCTGTTGCGGAATGATGGGAGCGTTTCCAAGTTTTCCATCATCACGGGGCCTAACGGGGCTGGCAAATCATCTGTGTTCCAGGCAATTAAGTTCGTGCTTGGATCGAACGCGAAGGATGGCCGCTATGCGAAATGGGACGGGTTCATCCATCACGGCGCGGAATTCTTGAGGGTCAAGGTAGGGTTCCGCGCCACCGATGGCACGGTCTACGAGATTGCACGCCTCTTGCGGAAGGATCAAGGATCAGATTTTTACTTGAACGGGAACCACGTGAACGCGACCACCGTGTATGCGCTCGTCAAGGAGCTGCGCATCTATCCCGACAACATATTCTCGTTCGTGGCCCAAGGCCACGTCAACGCGATCAAGGACTTGTCCGCGAAGGAGATCTACTCGCTGATCGAAGCAGGCATGGGCATCGCGGATCTCAGGAGCGATATAGAGGTTAACGCCGCGAAGCTGGAAGGTATGAACACGCAGATGGAAAATCTCCAGATCCAGAAAGACACTTGCTCGAAACAAGACAAGATCCTCGTCGGGAAGATGGAAAAACTCCAGGAAAAACGGCAGCTCGAAGCCGAGCTCGTGAAATTCAACGCCGAGCGAAGCTGGGCACAAAAAGCTGATATCATCAAGAAAATCGACGAAAAAAAGCTCGCCGCGAGCGAGAAGGAAGTCCAGAAGCCGAAAATGACCGCGGACCTGGATGCCCACAAGAACAGACTGGCGGAATTCTCGGGAACACGTGACGGGTGCGAAAAAGCCATCGATGAGAAAAAGGATTGCATCTCGGGATTGAAAGCAGACATTGCCCGCCTGGACGAGGAGGCGACCAAGTGGGACAAGGCCAAGCAAGACCTCAAGCAAAAAAATGACACCTTGAAAGCAGAGAAGGAGCAAGCTGCCAAGGACCTTGAGTCCCTTGACCAGCAACTGCGGCATGAACGCGTCGAAAGAGACAGCCTTGATAAGGTGGCTAACGATCACGCGATCAAAAGCAAGAGCTTGCAAGAAAAACTCGATCGCATACGCGGGGAACTCGTGAAGAATAAGGATTGGCTGGAAAAACACGATTCGATAAAAGCTGATTTGCAGCAAGAGACAAAAGATAAGAAAAACAACCAGAACAACCTCGATGCGAATGAAACTGATATTAAGAATGTGATTGGCGATATCAACGAAATTACCAACGATCTCCGGCAGTTCAAGTGGACTGCCTCCATGGATTCCAAAGCGGATATGAAAAGCCAGATCGACAAGGAAGTGGCGGACCTGGATGCTGAGATCAAGCGAAAGTCCGAGTTATTGACACAGAAGAAGCGCGACGAGGCAGACTTGCGCAAGCAAGTCGGCTATCCCGGCGGCCAAGGTGATGATGAACGGCGATCCTTCAAGGAGGTCGAGCAGCTGAAGCAAGAAATCCAGAATCGCGGGTTGCAAAACGATATGAAAGGACCCATCCATGAATTTATGCAGTTTGATCCGGCCCATGCAAGAGCCATCGAGGCGCAGTTCAAGAAAAATGGCTTGCTCGGGTTTGTTGCCTTCACGAAGGTAAATTTTAACCTGCTCAATTCGATGCGAAAGAAGCTCAAGGTCGCAGGCACGATCTATTGGCCTAAAAATGTGCAGCAACAGCCTTTTTCCAAACCACGAGTGAAATTTCAAGGTGCAATCGATTATCTCTACAATCTCGTCAAGGTTCCAGATTGGCTCAAGTCCATCGTTTATCACATAGCCCGGGATACGATCGTCGTGGAAAGTTTTTCCGATGCATTGGCATTGATAGATGCGGATGACCGTGCAAGGTGCGTGACATTGGATGGGATCATCGTCGAGGGCAAGGAAGATACCGTCGAATCTGCTCCGCCATATTATGGCCCATTGATCCTCACCCCGCAGCAAGGCGGGGATGATGCCAGCGCGATGGTGATGCGTCTCAACATCTTGGTCAAGGAAAACACGACGCTCGAGGCCGAGATCGACGCCCTGAAAACGAAACGAAAGGAAAAAGAAACAATGCGGTCGGAGTTCGAGAAAGTCTTCATCTATATAAAGCAAAAGGAAGGATTAAGCCAAAGAAAGAGCCAGCTTCTCGCGAAAAAAGATCTCATCAAGCAAGCCATTGTCAAGAACGAAAAGGCCATTTCGGACTTGTCGATGGAGTTAAAACATCTCGAATCACAAAAACCAAAGGAATTCCTCACCCTCACTAACGAGCTCTCCGACACGAAACTAAAACTTGACGATATCCAAGGCCGCATCGCCCTGGTCAATAAAGACCTTGTAGAGGCCGGAAAAAAGGTCACGGAGCTCGAGTTCAAGCATTCCGCGACGGAAACCAAATACAACGCTGCCGTCGATGCCCATGAGCAGCTAAAAAATGAGATCAAGCAAAACGCGGCGGATCTCAAGGTCCTTGAAGATAAGAAAGACGGGATCAAGCAAGAAATAAAGGAAACGAGCGAGGCGATGGCAGTGCTGGAAGGACAGAAGAAGGAAATCCTCGCTTCGATAGCCGAAGAGACCGCGTCCATCAATGCCATCGACGTGCAAGTCAAGGTCCTTGAGATGGAGAAGGAAAAAATCCAGCATGATATCGATGGCCTGGAACGGGAACAAGCTTACATCGAGCTTAACTTGAAGGGACAAATCAAGCCGGAACAGCTCAAGACCATCGAGGAATACGACTTGATCATCGGAAAGTTTAATAAACGGCTTTCTTCCGTGGAATTCATCTACATTTCTGACGAGATCGAAAAAGAATTTAATGAAAATCGCCGGGTGCTGAAAGACATTTCCACGAAAATGGACGAGCTCAACAACGAGATCTCGAAGGTAAAGGGCATCGGGGACGAGTTGAAAAAGGATTATCTCTCCAAGATGACGCAAAAAGTAAAGGAGCTCGAGCAACTGGTTGTTAACAAGTTCGTGGACCTGAACATTCCCTTCCGTCCCGTGCTTGGCGCGGGTGGTGATTTCCAGAATCCCAGGATCGACGTGTCGGTTGATTTCCTCAATCAAACATGTCTCCCGCTCATGGCCGTGTCGGAGGGCCAGAAATCGATCATCGCCCTGAGCCTCATGCTCACGCTCCAGGACTTGAATCCCGGGCCCATTTGCGTGTTCGACGAGGCGCACATCTACCTGGACGATTCGAACAAGGAGTTGATTTCCCGGCTCATCCGCAAGACCACGGAAAAAATCCAGCTCATCATGCTCGTGCCGACCACGTCCCACGGCTTCGTCAAAGCGGCGGACAAGATCATCGCTGTCGTCCGGCAAGGCATGAAGTTTTCCAACGGGGACACCGGCGGCAAAGAAATCCACCAACTCGGGCCGTCCAGGGTCATCGAGGTGGACGAGCAGGAGTTCACGCGCTTGCTCGATGATACCGGGTGATCCTTGAACCGCCAGTGGTGACAACCCATGAGCAAGCTTGCGAAACAACTGAGCCTCGATTACTTCGCCGGGAAGCTGGTCGAGATCAAGAATGAAATCAAACACGGGAAGGCGGACCCCGTGCAACCCCTAGCAGACTACATCGCCGCGTTTCAAGGTTTGCCCGAGGACCGGGTCGCGAAACTGCCTGAATTCGTCTCGTTATTTTCCACGCTTTGCGATATCCTCGATTACAAGGTCCAGGCATTCAAGGCCATGGTCTTCGATATCAACAAGG
>JAUQYW010000191.1 GCA_030587525.1 Candidatus Sigynarchaeota archaeon
TATTATGGAAGGAAACACATCACCCCCGGCGGAAAGCAAGGAAAACGTTGCGCCCAAGAAACAAGGCTTCGTAGCAAAGATCCTTGCATCCTTTAAGAAACAGAAAGCCGAGAAAACCGCAGCGGATGAATTGTTGACCCCGGAAACAATGTGGAATCAAATAGGTTACCACCGCATCACGGGCGGAGTTTTTTACTCCTATATTCTTTTAATCGTAGGTGCCATTGGCGGGTTAGTCATGGTCGGCATTATCGCCGAGTTCTTGCCATATCCAGAGATTAATGGTTACAAGGGCCTGGTCTCCACTCTATTGGGGTACTGGTTTGGGTTGCTTGATCTGAATTTGGGGGGTGGTGGGGGGTTAAGCGACAGCATGGGCCGGTTCATCGGCCAATACGCGGACACAAACCCGCGACGTGCCATGGAATACATCAGATTCTACATCTGGTTCCAAATGATCACGGGGCTCGCGCAAGTCACGGTCATTGCCATCGTCTGCTTTACTTGGACCATTCACACATCAGTCGCTTATCTCATCTGGATGATCCTTGCCGAATCCCTGGTCCAATATCCGGGTATGCTCATGATCATGGAAGCCTCGCTCAAGGCATTCCAGCGAGGTGACAAGACCGCGTGGCTCGCTTGGCTCCAGGACACGGTATTCCAGGTCACGGTCAACATCACGTTCCTCATCATCGGCAAGGCATGGGGTGCCAGCGATCCGCGGGTCGGGGAGCTCCTTGGCATAACCGTATGGTACATCTTATCACAATTCGTCGACGATTGGATCAACCTCGCGATCGGTGGTAAGATGTTCTCGAACCTTATGCAAAAACGTGGCATCGACCACGCATTCCGGCAGCTGTTTCTCCCCCAGTTTGATAAGCCCGTCGTTATCCAATGCTTGAAATTCGTCGGAAAGCAATGGATTGCTAACGAAGGACTTGGTGCAATCAACTATTTCATTGGGCTTTACGTCATTTTGAGGATCCCTTCCTTCGCGTCGTGGAGTGGCTTGCTACTGATCCCGAACTTCCTCGGCCATCTCGTGTCGATGGTGAACTGGGGCACGCCGACAGTGCCCGCCATCAGCGAATCATTCAACAATGGTAAGAAGGAGCTCGCCAACTATTTCATTGCAGATATGTTCAAGTTCTGGCTATTCACGGTCATATTTATGGCCGTCCCGCTTGCGGTACTCGCACCAAAGCTGCTCGACACGGTCATCAGTTCCGGCATCCTCGGTGGGTCAGGTATCGCCAATTACAAGGCAGGAATCGTTATGATTCCCATCATAATGCTGATAAGTGCCAGTGGCCAGTGGCGCGGCTGGTGGTCAAGGCTTTTCGTCGCGTGCGACGACCCGATGCCCCCGATATGGCTGAATTACATTTTCACGATTCCAGGGTATTTAGTCCAGTTTCTTTTCCTCTATTTGTGCGTGGACACGAACATCTTGCCCGTCTGGTTTATGGTCGTCGGAGTCGGAGGGTTCTTGCTCGATATCGTGAAATCCGTCGTCGGTTACTGGTGGTTCCAGAAAAAGATCCTCAAGATCGATTACCGCCAGATGGCTGGCCAAGCATTCCTGGCCCCCGCGCTCACCGCCGTGGCATACGCGATCGTGCTCCTGGTGTTCCAATGGACATTGTGGCCTCTCCTTGATGCTGCCTTCATTGCCATGGTTGGTCCCGAATATGGTCCCATCGTGGTCGGCGTTCTCATTTTACTGGCCATCCTGTTCTTGTTCCCGGCGGTGCTCATGTGTCCATTCTTCGGGCTCTTCGGCGGGTGGGATGATTTCACGCTGGAGGAATTCAGGAAGACCATGCTCATATCAGGGCCGAGCAAGGGCATCATGAAGCTTATGTACGTGGTCACATCGTGGTTTGCCCATCGCAGCCCACTGCACAACAGGTTTCCCCTCGCTGATTACAAGACCATCAACCGGCAAATCCAGGAACTGATCGACGAGGGCAAGGCAAGCAAGTTCTTGAAGAAAAAATAAGCAAGCATATCTCGATATTTTTTTTTACCTTCTCGTCAATACCGTATTCCTATGAGCGATCTTTTGCGGAAGCTCGACACGTTGCCACCGTGGGATGCGAAGCCTAAAAATCTCGCGGGTGACTGGCTCGTCGATGGAAAAAAGCGGTCAGCGAAGGCTTACAAGAGTTCAAGGAAGGGCGAAATCATTTTGACCAACGGACTCTTGACCCGTGCATTTCTCGTGGTGCCCAACGGCGCCACCATCGATCTCGTCAATGAAACGCGCGGCGAATCGCTGATTCGGGGTATTAAGCCCGAAGCGCTGGTTACTATTAACGGCAAGCAGCACTTCATCGGCGGTCTCGTAGGCCAGGTGGAATATGCCTATTTCTTGCCGGAATGGCTCAATGCCTTGAAAAGCGATGAAAGCAGGTTTCGACTCGCTGATTTCGCGATAAACAAGATCCAGGAGCGCTTCCCGTGGAAGCGATGCCGCCAGATAAGCAGTGCAACTGTGACAAACTGGCCGCCAAAGGGCATCGAAGCACGGTTTATGTACCGTTCGACGAGCATGCCGGGCATCGACGTGATCGTGCACCACGAAGTCTACGATGATATCCCCGTGATCTGCAAGTGGCTCACGATCGCGAATGCATCCAAGAATGAAGTTGTCATCGACACGTTCACCAGCGAAATGCTTGCCACGGTCGAGGCTTCGAGTGTTCCCCAGGGAAACGTGGCCAAGGCGTCCGCCATCTCGCACATGCACGTCGAAAGCGATTACATCTTCGGTGCTATGTCACCAGCCGTGTCTGATGTCACGACCCGCTGGTCGGTTGACCCCCAGTACACGTCGCAAGTCTCCTATACTAGCGACTCCCTCGTCTTGCTTGAAAGCCTGCCTCCCGCAGGCCCCGGCATCGTCGTCGCCCCCGGTGACCGATTCGAAACCTTCCGCACGTGGATCCTTGTGTTCGATAGCACCGAACGGGAACGCCGGGGGCTCGCGCAGCGGCGCATGTACCGCGTGATCGCCCCTTGGGTCGCAGAGAACCCGGTCTTTATGCACGTGATCCCGGCGGATCCAGCGATCGTGAAGAACGTCATCGATCAATGCGTGAATGTCGGCTTCGAGATGGTGATCTTGTCGTTCGGCAGCGGGTTTCCTGACATCGAAGCATGGATCGACGAGCCTGACTTCATCGCCGAGTTCAAGGAGATGTTCGACTATGCCCATGCAAAAGGCATCGAGATCGGCGTGTATTCCTTGTTTTCCAGCAGGAACATCTCGCTAACCGAAAACGTCGTTTCGCCACCCGGCAAGAGCCCCACATTCGGCAACGCACCCTGTTTGGGGTCTGTGTGGGGTGTAAAATACATCGCTGCTATTAAGACCTTCTTTGAGAAGACGGGTGCCGATTTTCTTGAAAACGATGGCCCGTACCCTGGCGACTGGTGCGCATCGACGTCGCACCCCGGTCACCGCGGCCTCGCGGACTCGCAATGGCGCCAATGGCAAGCCCAAGCGGGCCTTTACACGTGGTTCAAGAGCAAGGGCGTCTATGTGAACCAGCCGGACTGGTATTTCCTAACGGGTGGCAATAAGACCGGTATGGGATATAAGGAAGTGAACTGGTCACTTCCACGTGAGCGCCAGGTTATCATCGGTAGGCAGAATATTTTTGACGGAACATGGGAAAAGGCGCCGTCCATGGGCTGGATGTTCACGCCCTTGACCGTGTACCATGCCGTCGGCGGCCACTGGAAGGAATCAACGCTGGAACCACTGTCCGAGCACATCGACTTGTTCGAGGCACACCTCGCCCAGAACTTTCTCTCCGGCGTGCAATCTTGCTACCGCGGCAACCGCCTTTACGATTCAGAAAAAGCCCGGGCGGTCGTGAAGAAGTGGGTCGACGTGTACAAGAAACATCGTGCCATCCTCGATTCCGATATCATTCACGTCCGCAGGCCCGACGGCAGGCACGTCGACGGCATCTTGCACGTGAATCCCAAGCTTGAAGAAAAAGGCCTCGCGGCGTTCTACAATCCATTGAACGAGCCGATCTCGTGCGAGATCAAGCTTCCCTTGTATTACACGGGCCTAACAGATGTCGCCCTTGTCTCCGAGCAAGACAATCCGGCAAAAGAATATGCCATTGATCGGGATCATTCGATTTCGCTGCCTCTATCAGTGCAAGCTCGCGGGCGGACATGGTTCGTGATCAAATAATCTTTTTTTGTACGAGGGGAGATCAACATGTATGGCTCAAGAAAAGAGTGCGATCCAGAAAGGATGGAATCTAGAAAGCGCAACAAAAGAGCATCGGAAATTGTACTATCTAATCTCTAAGTATTCCGCGACAAGCAAAGGTGGCACTCAAGACGAGGTGTGGATGAAAGAACTCCCCCTCCGTGTATTCATCTATGAAGGGATCGTGGCGAAAATATTCGAAGGATATGATTATGCTCCCATGAGCGTTGAACTTCCAGGAGGGCGCCGATACTTGAACATCTCGCAAGAAGGCGAGGACGATATTGCCGATTTAAGGGAGATGCGGTTGATCGACTGCTTGAAGCTATCGACGGAAACCTACTTGACCGTGAACGCGTATCGTATCCGGGATGAGAAAGCACAGCTGGTCATTCCTGACGATTTCAAGGCGCAGATTGACAAGTTATGCATATGCCCAAAGTGTGGTGGCCTGCTCGAAACGGATATCCGCCAGGATCCCGATGACGAGGACAATATTATCGTAATTTTTTGCAGGAAAGAGAGCTGTGATTACCAGATTTACTCTGGCATCACGAAAATCGAGGATGTCTCGTATATGACCTCGCCATACATCCCGAATTTACCCAATATGGATACATTTCAAGATGACGAGGAGAGGCGATTATAAATGGGCTATGGAGCAACGAACATTAAAGACGAACTGGAATCCCACTTGAGCCTCGTCGATACCCGAATATTGATCGGGGAATTCATTCCATTTGGCAGGAATGGTATCAGTGCATTCGTGAATAAACTGGATGCATACAAGCGCGTGAAATCGTCTATGATCACGGCGTTTCGCGATAAGACGCCGGCTGGCACCCAGTTCCGAACTGGTGCGAACGCGACCGAGATAGACATCCTCGATTTCCATCCATCTCGATACATCAAGTTTAATGCTCAAGTATATTACCCAGAGGAAGCCGGTATAAATCAAGTGGAGAGATTCGGAGTCTACATCAACCATTCTGGAAAGATCATCCTGGGCATGAAGGTAGAAGGGATCATGGGCAATGCCGAGTTCTTCGCGATCGATTTGATAACACGGCTTTTCAGCGATGTTGTGTTTGATTCAAGCGAACTGCTCGACACTATATTGACAAACCACCAGCGCAGCATTCTCAACCTGGTTTTTTTCAAGCAACCCATGACGAGGGACAAATACATCAGTATTATAGTAAAGAATATAAAGCCCGATATTCCCACCAGTGAGTTGCTCGATGGCGAGGATAATGAGAACGAGCTCAAGCAGATCCTGGAATATGTCGACAAGGTCAAAGACTGGGAAGACGGGACTCGCATCTTTGTCGGAACACACGGTCTTCTCTTCCAAACTGCTGATTACGCCCAATATGAAACGATAATTTCCTATTTCTCTTACCTCAAATCTATCGATATATTCCTCGCTAATTATTTCAGCCGTGTTTGGAGCTTGGAAGATAACATCAAGGAGATCCATCGCAAGATAATCGAAGATTTCGACAAGGATCCACGCAGTGTTGGCATTGCCCAATCCGAGTTGTCAGAGCTTTCACAAGATTGCACATTGCTCGAAGAGACTCGGGTGCACATCGAGCATTCCCTCGGGGATAATTTACGCGAGCTCGAAGCGATCCAGAGGTCATTTAATGATAAGCAGAAACGATTGGCAGAATTTCTTGAAATCGTGCAATACACGAAAATGATCATGGGCCGGATCCGGGACACACGGCAAGTGGTCGCGGGGCTTAACAACGATGTCCAGGGCTTGAGGGACCAGGTAAACGTGGTCAACGAGAAGCGACTGCAGAGCATCTTCCGGCAGCTGAAGGACTCCGCGTCCATCCAGATGCGGCAAGCTAAGGCAAGCGAGCGCCAGGACTCGAAGATGAACATCCTCAACGTGATCTTCTCTGGCTCTTTGGTACTGAATATCTTGCTACTCGTGACCGGGGAGTTTTCTTTCTCTTCAGTTGATGAATACAACCCTAACTTTTTCGGATTCACGTTCCCGAACCCCTTACTCTGGCTTGCATTCGTGCTTGGGATCTGGCTGCTCTTCGCATACATCCTTTCACGCGTCATTAAGAAGATAAGCTCGACAGCAGAATCGAACTTAGGCCTCAAGCTCGAGTACGGTCTCCCCATCAACCTGATGGCGCTGAGGGCAATGCTGGAGCAGTTCGAAATCCTTCCTGGCGAGATAGAACATACCGAGGGCCGCACCTTGCACCACATCGATTTCAGCATGTCCGTAGCTGGCTCGGATGCGCAAGTATCCCTTACATACGATATGGATCCCGAAAAATCGTTCTTACACTCAATGATCCTCGACATCGAAAAGCCAAAGAAAGGTGTCGATTACAAGGTCGCGGTGGACGCGTTATTCCAGAAGGCAGGTGTGATATTGCAAGAACATATGCCATTAAAGAAGGTTACATCAAAGAAACAAGATTAATTTTAAAATCCGAAAACGGATTTCATTTTCTTTTCTAGATATTTCACGAACGGCTTCGAGTCGATGTCTTTGCCAGTCACTTTCTTGATGAGGTCGACCGGGTCCATCAAGTTTCCGTAATGATGGACATTCTCGACCATCCAGTCATGCACGGGCTTGAAATCGCCCTTGGCGATGGAATCTTGCCAATTGGGTAGTTTCTTTTCCATGGTTTCGAGTAATATGCCGTCGTAAACGTTGCCTAGCGCGTAATCTGGGAAATATCCGAAGAGCCCGCTCGCCCAGTGCGTGTCTTGCATGATTCCCTCGGAATCGTTCTCGATCTTGATGCCGAAGTACTTGTCCATCTTCTCATTCCATATTGCAGGCAACTCGGCGACCGTTGCTTTCCCGCTCATGATGAGCTGCTCCATCTCGAAGCGTAACACCACGTGCAGGGAGTACGTGACCTCATCGGCCTCGATCCGGATCTTAGATGGCTTCACGTCGTTGGCCGCGCGGACCATGAGGTCCATGTCCACGTCCTTGAACGTCTTGCCTGTCAGCTTCTTGAGCTGGGGGAGGAAAAATGTCCAGAAGGCCTTGCTGCGGCCGACGATGTTCTCCACGAGGCGCGATTGGGATTCGTGAACGCCCATGGAACACGCGGTTCCTATCGGCTGCCACATCCACGTGGCCGGTATGTTTTGCTCGTAGATGCCATGGCCTGCCTCGTGCAGCACGGCGAACATAGACGACGAGAAGTTTTTCTCGTAGTAATGCGTGCAAATCCGGACGTCATCGTAATAACCTTGCGTGAACGGGTGCTCGGTCTCGTCGAGGCGACCCCGTTTCAAGTCATACTGCACGAATTCCATCAACTTTTTCGAGATCTTCTCCTGGATTTCGATGGGCACCGGGCGGTTCAAGAAGGAAAGGTTAGGCTTGTTGCTCGATTCGGCGCATTTTTTAATGATGGGGATCAAGCCCTTTTTCAGCGGCTCGAACACGGCAGCGATGGAATTGACCGTGATACCTGGCTCGAACAGGTCGACGAGTACATCATAAGCGTCCTTGTCCGGGTTCAAATAATGGGCTTTTTTCTTGACCAGGTCGATCGTTTTTTCTAATTCAGGCTTGAAGATCGAGAAATCCTTCGCATTCTTTGCTCTTTTCCAGGCATCGACAGCGATCGCGTATTCCTTGGCGATCTGTTCCACGAGATCCGCGGGGAGCTTGGTTTGCTCGTCATACGTTTTCTGGATGAGGTGCACGTTTCGCTTCTCGATGTCACTCGCATCCTTGAACGTGGAAGATGTTTTCACCGACGCGAGCAGCTTGCCAAGCTCTGGATCGACCGATTTCTCGTGCAAGAGCTGCTCTAACAATGCCATTTGTAACGAGCGCTGGTCTGTTGCCCCTTGCGGCATCTTTGTTTCAAAGTCCCACTGCACCAGCCCGGAAATGGACTGCCAGAGGAGCAGTTCCCGTGCCTTTTCGAGCAATTTCGTATAGTCGTCAATCATAGGTCTTCTCATCTCGCGCAAACAAGTCACCTTAAGCCCCCAGCCCATAAAAAAGGCGGCATAGCATGTATCACATTCCGATTTAATAATTGAAAATGAACATCAAGAGTTCTTGATCCCATAAACCATAATTGCTCCGAATTGCGCATACGCGCTGTCAAGGCGCGCTTCCACATGGAAACCTTTCTCTTGGAGGAACTTCATCATTTCATCGAGAAGATTTTCCCCGCCCTTGATGTGCGTGTGGACCTCCATGGCTATTTGACGGATCTTGTCCCAATGATTCGCATCGATACCAGCAATGATTTGCTTCTCGTAATTTTCAGCGTCGAGTTTCAAGAGATCGATCCTGTCTATCCGATTTTCTATGATATAGTCGGAAAGACGTCGTATCTGGACGGGAATTTTCACAGCCTTGTACGCCCATTTTAGGAAGCTTCTTGCTAGGGCCTTGTTAAACCGTTGCGGGAAAATTTTAGTAACAGACTTATTCTTGAAATATTTCGCATATTGTTCGATTTTCAATTCAAAATCGAAAGGAATAATTGCAGAATCACAAGAAACGCGTGGATAATACTCAATATTGATAGTTTCTTGACGCTCTCCTAGACCAATATTATATACTGTGACATTTGCCGGGAGTCCTTCCGTGTTCAATTTCAAGGCATTGAATGTCACTGGAACTGGCTCGAAGGCAAATATTTGCAGGTTTTTTGCGTGTTCCGTGATATACCTGGTAAAAAGGCCGATGTTGGCACCCACGTCAAAAATCGTGTTCCCGTCGTGTATTTGGATGCCTTTTCGAATGTACTCGTTTTTCTTGTAGATCTCGTCATACACAGCGGAGCTCGTTATCCTGTCGGGCGTGTAGATTCGTTGACCGTTTGGAAGTTTAACTCGTTTCACGGCAATCACGTTCCATTAATCATAATCTAGAGACATTATTATAGCAAAAAAACACCGGTAACGAAAGAAATGAAATAGAAAATCCCTTTGTTCTAGCGAGGTCATCCCACGACATCGGGGATTAGCGGTATTTCGATGGTCTTGATCGTGTACCAGAATGCATTGCGGAAGACGTCATCGTCGGAATGGGCGAGCAAGAGCCACGTGTTCGGGCTGCAATAGAGAGATTCCGAAAAC
>JAUQYW010000277.1 GCA_030587525.1 Candidatus Sigynarchaeota archaeon
GAAGGCGATCAACAGTTCGACTGCATCGCGGGCAACGATTTGCGCGCCCACGCTCTTCATCAAATTCCTTACGGGAGACCACGCTAGTGCTTTCTTCTTCGACATTCTTTATCATCCACGTGTGTTTGGTTGTAGGTTGTATTTCGTCGGAAGACTGGCAAGTGGTAAATGCACAAACTATATTTCTAACCAGCACTTCTGATTTTACTTAACCACATTTCGTTATTTAAGTCTTGTGGTCTTGCCGCTAAAATCCTCGACTTTTTGATGCGATAGAACATGGTCTTTTTATAAAGTTTGCACCAAGTTCGACGAGTTTTCCCCCAAATATGCAAAAGATTAGAGATCCTTCGCGTCGAATGAACTCGCCTTGGCCTTGGCGTACTAAAGAATTCATAAACATCACGAAGAACAATTATATAATTGGGTGCAATACATAGAATCTGTTGTTGTTTTAGTGAAATCACAGGTGATCGTAAATTGCACAAAGAACCTTCGGAAGAAAATAAGGAAGATGAACTGGACATTAGCACAAGGATACAAGCCTTGCGGGAGCCATTAAGCGTTATCCAGAATTCAGCCTATTTCTTGAATCTCAAGTTCAATACACAAGATGAGAAGGACAAGAAGCATTTCGAGATAATCAAGAAGGAATTGGAGCATGCTCTTTCTTTGATCGACGATTTCCTTCTAAAGTCGGTATGATGAGATGATATAAATATACGTCTCGAGCCCGCATCGCCCGGCGCTTCGGCATCGACCCCACGAAAGCATTATCCAGGATCCACCTAGCGAAGGTCTTCTCGGCCGAGTAGACCTCTATATTCACAAAAATCTTTTGTTAAGGAGTAACAAGCACTTTTATAAAGCTCTGGCACGAGAGGCATTTAGTGCGTCATAAAACCAATTCATAGCACAAGACTATAATTGATGATACATCATGAGCGAAGAAGAGAAGAAAGCAAAGATAGCTGCTGAAAAGAAAGCTAAAGAAGAGGCTGCCAAGAAGGCCAAGGAAACCAAGAAAGCGGAAGATGCTAAGAAAGCGGAAGCTGCCAAGAAGGCCAAGGAAACCAAGAAAGCGGAAGATGCTAAGAAAGCGGAAGCTGCCAAGAAGGCAAAATAAAACCAGTATTCACATCTTGAGTGTTAAATCACCTCTTTAATTTTTTTGTTGATAACCGACATAATTGCGTGGAACCAAGTTTCGACGAAAAACCTCACGGTTTTCCTCCTGGAACTCTCTTATTGATCAATTCCCGGAATCTCTGGTTTATAAAACTGCAGCCCGGTTTCTCATCGAATGTGGTTTCGAAGATTATGAAGTTTTGATTGAAGCTGGCAAGAACGAGCTCGACAAAACGAGATTCTGGGAATGGACCTATTTTTTCATGTTCTCCCTCGTGCACGAAAAGAATGGATTGAAACGGGATCCAAGTCGTTTTTTTATTGGGAAAATTAGTATATTTCACGATTTTTACGGCTTGTTCATCGACATCGACTTCAACGAGATTTTTACGCCGGATCATCACGAATGGCAATGGTAATTGCTGTTGCAAATGCCGATGCCTTGCTGTTGCCACACATTCGCCATCAGGTCGAGCGTCACTCGCTAGGTGCTGTGTGGGTTACCTGACTATGGATCCTGCGGTTGGTCACCCACACTGCAGTCGAATAGGAAGGATGCCTTGCGGCATCCCCCCCTTCCAGAAACCCGGCGGGCGAGTTTCCCCGCACCGGGCTTGCGCCTCGAGAACCAGCCTCACGTCGCCGTGTCCTCCAGGTGTCTGCTCCTCGCAAACACCATTTGAGGAATACCGGTTACTCGAAAGATACATCCTTGGTATCATTCTACACACACATCGTGCGTGTTCGCAGTTCCGTTCAGTGGGTTACCCCACCGCCTAACGTCAGTTGCAATGCGAATGTCCCATGGATTTCTCCTTCGTCGAGACCTGCCGGAAGTCTGCTCCCTTTCGGGCGGATAATTTTGTCACAAGACATTGCAATCCTATCAGCGCGATTACCGCGCCGCTTTTGCTTCCTCCAGCATCCTCTGCCCGCTAGACCTTCCCCGTCCTTTACAGTTCGGATACCGCCTTTATCAATGCGGGGCCTAACGGGTTTACCAAGTTCCCCTTCTTCGACGTTCATCAGAGCCTTTAGGGAGACACTTTTCCCCGGTCGCACATAGGATGACAAAGCGGTGACGTCGGACCACCGCCACCAGGCGACTTGCCATTTTGGCCCCGGCGTTATCCGGTCACTCTTCATCCGGAATAAACCACCTTCCGCCGGTCACTTTTCACGAGGTTTATCACGTCTTTGCCCCAAAGCTTCCCATGGGCTCCACTGGCTAGCTCCATTACAGTCCTGTGGTTGGCTGTTAGGCTACATTGTCCCCGATGCTCAGCACCTCGCCGTTGCCAGCGACGCACATTCGGGTAGCCATTAACGGGCATCTCATTAACCGGTTTGTGCATTTTGTCATTCACGTCCCGGATTCGAAGAAGGAACTTCTTGTCGCACCCGACGCTAAAGTGTCTCGCCCAGATGTGATCCTTGCTGTTGCGGGCATACGAAGATGACGACACGGGCGCCCTGATCGCGGATGGCATCATCGTGCTCGACGTGAGTGAACCCGTTGAATTGACGCGTTTCTACGACGAGATCTCCAGGCGGGTGAAAGAAGGCGTTTCAGCACGTGGCGGGCTCACGAAAGTGAAAACCGTGGATGTTACCGAGATGGTTAAATTCGTGCTGGGCGAGATCCACAAGATCAAGGAACCCCGGGACCATGACTATTACACGAGCGGCAAGGACGCTATCATTTATTTCATCAATGGCCTGGATGAGGCAGACGGGTGGCACGACAAGGTGATCGCCAAGATCCTCCACCGGGTGAAATGGGAGATCGATAACCCTGCCGATGCGGGGATTAACACGGGGTTAACTCAAGGTGAAGTTAATGGTGACTTAACTCCGATTCAACCATCCCCGAGCGCCACCGATACTATTGGGGGGATCCGCGCGCCGTGCAGGGCGAACCATCGATGGTCCCGGGAACCCCCATACCACGATTCGTGTTCGATGAGACCACAGCCATCAGCAAAATGCTCGCAACAAACAAAAAGAAATGGGAATTCAAGATCGAAGCCTTCAAACGATGGCGCCCAAGAAGGCAACCCAGCCACCCGCGACAAAGACATCGTTAACTATTTCGCGGGATGGGGAGACGATCATCGCCACGATCGGCGCGTGCTCGGCAACGCTGTCCCGGGATGGCGCGATCAAGGCGTGCCGGGATATATTGGCGATGGTAGCAGAATAACTTGTTATTTCTTTTTTACCTATTTGAAGAAGCAGAAAGGATAACGAGATAATCGTAAATTCTCAAGCGGTTCCCCACATCCAGGACAAACCCTTGCCCGTGGTGAGAGAGCCTGCTCTCCATACTTTATTACCAAATAAAGTATGGGTGAGTCTCGTCTGTCGAGACTCTCGTCTGTCATTCCATGAAATCTCCCTCGACGCGATCAAGCGGAAAGACTATGAGATAGCCGAGCGAAACCTCAAGGTCGAAGACGTATCCTCGGCCTACTTGATTTTTTTCGTGTCATTTGAGACAATGTCCGTTTTAATATAGATGGGTTTCCAGCAGTTTATGCAAGAATTCCCGTGAATGAAATGGAGAGCCATTCCCAAGTGTTTTGATGGATTGTGCGACAGCTCAAGATGCGTTCAATACACGAAGATATCGTGCAAGGGGAATTTTCGTCGGCTCGACAAAATTCCTGCGTCGTCGAACTACCGTGAGATAGACATTGTCTCATTTGAAAAAAATGCCTCGTGATTAAAGACCAATCACGTCAGACCACTTGTTAATTTTCTCGTAGCACTTTATCCAGCGCATCGGCAAAATACGCGGCATTCTTCGCAATTCCTTTGAGCTGTTCTAGCGTTCCAACGCGAACGAGAGCGTTCTTTGCACGTCGCAACATCCTTTTGTCCGTTATCGTTAACAGCCCATTGTCACCTTCGCTAGCTGGTTGCCGTGGCTTACCAAGGTCAGACGAGAAGCCCACACCATCCCGCAATATGGCGTAAAGAATACGTCCCATCTTGGCCGCGGTGATGCTAAATGCGAGCTTCATGCCCCGGTGGCGCTTTCGTAGCATCGTGTGATCCGCATATGATTTCAAAGCCGATTCTTGCCGGGTTGCGATGCATACCACTTTCGCAGCGTTAAAAAGAATGGTTCTAATGAACTTGTTTGATTTCCTGTTCACG
>JAUQYW010000279.1 GCA_030587525.1 Candidatus Sigynarchaeota archaeon
TGATCAACCAACAACCGAGCCTTTTTTTTGATGCTCTTGCTACGATAGCATGTCTTAGGTCATTTTTGAACATGCCCGAATTCGAACCCGGATTCGGTGGATGCGGTTACCATGGACGATGCAGCCATTCGCCAGGCACTGCAGCGGGATCGCGAGCTGTCGCGGTTGATCCCGGCCACGGCCGAGATCGAGCACTTGCACAAGATCGAGCTGGAAGAAGCTATACGGTTATCGTCGGAGTACCCACGCTTGTTCAGAAATTACAAGGGTCGGTCATTGTATGCCGCCCAGATCACTTATCAAGAAGCTCTGACTGGCTTGTGGCGACACCGCGTGATCTTCATCAACGAGAAGAAGAAAATATTGCTGCTCACGTGATGTTTCAAGGATTAAAGACGCCCTTGTCGAGCTTGTCGTCCAGTGTTTGGATTGAAGGCGTCAAGTCGATGTAATTAAAGAAGGATTCGAGCTTGGAGCGTATATCCTCGGGCGATGGCGGGCAACCATCGATGGCAAGCTTGATGGGGAAAAATTTCTTGCTGTTTTCCTGGATCGCGTAGTTCTTTTGCGGGTCCTCGAATTTCTTGTTCAACTGTCCCATGCACGCGCCAATCTTTACGATGAAGAAGGGTTTCGAAATGCCCGAGAACACGTCCCTCAACCGCGGCGCGGTCGCTTTCGTGATGACGCCCGAGATGAACACGATGTCAGCTTGCTTCGGAACATTCACGAGCTCGATGGACAGCTTTTCCAGGGCTTTTGACAAGCTTTCGAGGCAGCCACCACCGCAATCGGCCAGCGGCAAGTAGTAGCCCTTCAATGTATGCTGATAGATGGCATTCTTGCTCATGGTCATTTTAATAATAACTGCACACATAGATAAATTTGAACTAAAATGATCGACACCATGCACGAGCTCCAAGACGAGCTTCGGAACAAGTTTGACATTGGCGTGAAGAACCAGCAGTTGATCAGCAGCGACGAACTGGTCATTTCGGGACGGGATGACAAGATGCTCGAGGTGCTGGACTACCTCGCCACAAAATGCAGCGCGCGGCTCGTCCACCAGGTCGTGAACGATTTCGAGACGCGCATGGAGTTGATCGACGTCCTTTTCATGAACCACTTGCGAGCCAGGGTCTACGTGAAGATCGACATCGACAGCCGTGACAAAAAAATCACGACGATCGCGGACATGTTTCCCGCCGCCAAGTGGCTTGAGAAATACCAATCCCAGTTTCTCGAGCTTGATTTCGTGCCCCGGCAGATACACCAGGCTGAAAATCCGCCCGCCACGAAAGGCGACGCGGGCCTTCCATGGGTCAACATCCAGGTCGATGACATTGTTGACAAGTCGAAGCTCCTCGGTGCCCCCGGGATACTGGATCCGAAGCTCGACATAGCATCGTACACCTGGGTGAAAACCCAGCAAACCGTGATCACGAGCACCCGGTGCCAGCTCGGGCATTTCCACCGAGGCATCGTCAAGTTCGCGGAAAACGTGCCGGTCTCCGACCTGCCGTTCGTCATCGCCAGGTCATGCTGGAAGGACAGGTTCCATGCGCTGACCGCCCTCGCGATCGTCATGGAACGCCTCAACGGGATCGATGGAAAGGTGCCGTTAAACGCGACTTATTGGCGCGCGTTCGCGTGCGAGCTCGAGCGCGTGCGAAACCACCACGAGTTCCTCATTTCGTGGTTGCAGTTGGCAGGCAATCGCCAAGCTGTCCAGGAAAATAAACTGATCATCCAAGAACTCGAAGCAATAGAGAAATCTCTCGTCGATGAGCAATCAAAGACACCGTTCATCGTGCCCGGCGGAATCCTGGTGGATCCCGTTGCGATAGGGCGCATCACGAGGCCAGCAATCGAGAATGCCTTGCGTAAGTACGAGGCAAACTTCTCTGATTACTTCTTAGCACCGATGAATGACCGCGGCCTTTTCGACGCGTATGCAGGCGTCGGCAAGATCGGCAAGGCTGCGGCGCTGGCGGCGGGGTTGAATGGTCCATTCTTGCGGGCCTGCGGCGTGCCATTCGACACCCGCGTCGATTTTCCATGGGGTCCATACAAGCAAGGCCTCTTGCGTTGGGACACTTGCACGAGCCTTGATGGCGACGTGCGGGCGCGTATCGAGATCCATGCATACGAGATCATCCAGTCCCTTCGCATTATGTACCAGCTCCTCGCGTTGCTCGCGGAAACGCCAGTTGCCGAGGCGTCCAACGTGGACGCGGGAAAAATCGTTGCCGGAGCGGAAGGGTTCGCCGTCGTGGAAAGCTCCAGCGGCGATCTGCACCTGTACGTGAAGGGGTCGAAGGACGGGTCAAAGCTCAACACGATACGGATCCAGGCACCGAGTTACTTGAACTTCACGGCGCTGGAAACCATCATCGGCACGGCAAATCTTCGCATGTATCCCTACATCGTGCATTCCGTGAACCCGTGCTGGACTTGCATCGACATGTGAAAAAATAAGGATTAAACGTGTTACTTGAACTCTTCTTGAATTTCATTCCATTGCGCGTTGAGCTTTTGCTTGAGATCCGAGCGCCATTTCGCTTCCACGTCGGGTGCGGGCTTCTCGCGAGCGATGCGTTTTTCGAGCATCTCTAGCTCGATCCGCTTCAGCTGGTCGTGCTCTTTTTCCCGTTGCTTCTTCAACTGGACCTTGTCCACGGCCGGTGCGGCGGGAACCACCTTTACCTCCTTGACCGGCTCGCCTGTCTTGAGATCGAGTTTCACCGGGACCTCCTCCTCGGGCAAGCCGCGTCGTACCCGCAGCTTGCGTCGGAACTCCCGCCATTTTTCCTCGATTTGTTGCGGCGTGAGCTCCAATTTCTTTCGTTCGATTTCCTTCTGCAACATTTCCCGCTCGATGCGTTCCATTTGTTCGAGCGATTTCTTCTCGTCGGCAAGGCGTTTCGTTTCTTCCTCTTGCTGCAGTTTTAGCTCGCGCTCCCGGCGTTGCTTTTCCAGGGCATCCATGGCCTTGTTGTAAGTTCCTGCCAAAGAATTTGCTTGCGCCTCGCCTTTCAAGATTTCCCAGACTTGCGGCGGCAGCTGGTCGTAGGCCGGGTCGATTCCCTCGTTGATGTCCTTGATCTTGACGGATTGTCCGCGTTCCTTTGCGAACATGCTAGCGATCTCGCTGCTGCGCGCGCGTTCTTCCGGATTGGACCCTTTCCCGTGCCACACGATGATCAAGTTGCCGTAATCGAATAAGAACGAATCATCGCTGGTGATGGATTCGTGGTTCTTGGGCATTTCCATGAAGAGCAAGCCGCCCTCAGTCTTGATGCGATAGAAGAAGAAATCCTTTGCCGACGCGACTTGTTCCTTTTTCAAGACCGATTGCGCGAAATTGCCATCCAATATCATGAGGGATTGGAACGACGAGATGAAATCCAGCGGTTCCTTGGCTTGCTCGACGACCGTGATTTTCGCGCCCTCGCCCCGTTTTTCCTTGAGCAACTTGGCAATCTCATCGCCGAAAAATCGTTCGTCGAGGGTCGCGAGTTTCCCATTCCACGTGAAAATTTCGTTTCCCTTATCGAGAAGGTACACGTCGGCCATGGTCAAGTATTCTTGCTCCATCTTGACCGCGACGCCTTTCTCGATGCGATACAGTATCCTGGATCCTGCGGGCGGTGTGGCGATATAATCGACACCCTTACGACGTGCTTGCATGCGCAAGTCGATCTTGCGCATCTCGAATTCGACGACATCTTTTTTCCGCACCTCCCGCTCGCGCATTTGCGCTTCTTGCCCTCGTTTCCGGCCAAGCTCTTCTTCCTTGAGCTTCTCTTCCAGCTTGAGGCGGTCCTGGGTAAGCTCTTCTTTTTCCTTCCGCAGTTTTTCCTGGAGAAGATCCTTCTCGTTCTCGATTCGTTCCCGCTCCACGTGCTCGCTTTTTCTTTTTGATGCGTCCGCCTGTCGTCGGTGCTCTCCTTCCATCTCTTGCAGCTTCTGCCTGCGTTCCTCGTCCATAAGCTTGGTTTCTTGCACGCTGGCAATGTTATCCGACCGGGATTGCTCCCGGCGTACCTCATCGAGGATCTCCTTCTCGTCCTTGGAGAGAAACTGCTTCTTTTCAAGGGACATGTTTTCCGTGGATGCCATGTCTCGGCCAAGGCCGAGGTTGACGCGACGCAACTCCGATTGGATCGACACGTTTTCGCGTTTCTCTTTCACATCCTCTTTTTTCGGTGCTGTTGGTACCACCGGTCGATCGATCCTCGATTCTGCTCGGGCTTCCGCCATCGCGGCGGCTCGTTTTTCGAGCACAGGTGGCACGGTACTCGATGCGGGGGTGGCGGGCTTCGGCCTTGATATCGCCGGTTCGCCCTTGGCAAATCTCTCGGCAATTTCCTTAGCTTTGGCCTCGACTTGCTTCCGGTCATCGCGGGCGATCTCGGTTTGAGACAAGTCACGCTTACCAAATTTTCGCGCTATGAATTCTTTAATGGCGGCGTTTTCCTCACCCTCGCTCACGATCTCGCTCTTGAAGTTGTAAAGGCGCTTGGTGCTGATCAAGGTCGCAACCTTCATAGCTGCCTTGTATCGTTGCATGCGGTTGGAATCATGCCCTTGCCACACGAGCACTTTCTGCTCCTCGTTGATCACGACGAACACGACGTCTTGGCTCGTGACTTTTGTAATTTCGGAGAAGGTATCTTTATCCTCGTTATAGAGGTATAGCTTTGCGTCCATGCGTGTGCACCATTCCTAATCATATAGCATTGATCCGGCCCGAGCCTATTTTAGGGATTCTCCCTAAAAATTGTGGACCTAGGTACCCCCAGCTTCAAGATGAAGAAGATGATATCTTCATAGTGGTACCTCGTTGTCGCGCCAAAATGGGCCAGGCTTGCCTTCCGGGCGTATAAGATGGCGCATCACTCGCAGTCGATGGCGTCGACGTGTGGGGTGGCCCCATCGAGCAAACTTTACCACCAGCACAAATCATAGCTCTCCTTCTTTAACCTCTCGATAATTTGAGCCAAATTTCCGCCACGACGGATTCGTGGCTCTCGACCGGGGAAGAAAAAGTCAGTCAGGTCAACGAGCAAGTCTAGGGCACGGCACGTGCTGGTCTTCTGGATACGTTCCATCCACCGTGCAGACGTGTAATCCGTGGCCTGGGTAGGGGCTCTGCGGCTTTGCGGGAGGGGCCAATGGTATCACATCCTTGTTGATCAAGTCTAGACCGTAGATAACCATTTCCCGTCATCGCGGTAAAATGGCCCCGGCTTACCTTTCGGACGCAATGGTATAACCCATTTGCCGACGCGCTGCCGCCAAGTGTTGATGAACTCGGTCTCGAAGTTCAGCCGAATACTTTGCAGCAATGTGCACTTGTATCCCTCATCATCAAAAATCCGGGGTAAGAGAATGAAGAGCTCCCCTTGGGCACATGTTTCCTTGATTCGTCGATTGCTATCATCTTCCAACAATAGATATTCATTGCCGGGGTTCTTTACAAGAAATTCGGGGTCGTTGAAGATGGCACACCACTCTTGATCGATGGCATCTACGTACGGAGCGGCCTCCTTGAGCAACCGGTACAGCCAGCACAAGTCTCGCCCCTCAATCTTGTATACTTTAATTAGATCTACCAGACTTTCGGTTACATGTATTTCCAGACGGCCGGGCAAGAACAAGTTCGCTACTTGCTGGATGGTGGCCGGCGTAATGGGCTGGTCGCAGCTGAACATATCTATCGCAGCCCCGTCAAGGCCGGGCGCCGGTTTCTTCGGTACCATGAAAAAAATGCCTCGTGATTAAAGACCAATCACGTCAGACCACTTGTTAATTTTCTCGTAGCACTTTATCCAGCGCATCGGCAAAATACGCGGCATTCTTCGCAATTCCTTTGAGCTGTTCTAGCGTTCCAACGCGAACGAGAGCGTTCTTTGCACGTCGCAACATCCTTTTGTCCGTTATCGTTAACAGCCCATTGTCGCCTTCGCTAGCTGGTTGCCGTGGCTTACCAAGGTCAGACGAGAAGCCCACACCATCCCGCAATATGGCGTAAAGAATACGTCCCATCTTGGCCGCGGTGATGCTAAATGCGAGCTTCATGCCCCGGTGGCGCTTTCGTAGCATCGTGTGATCCGCATATGATTTCAAAGCCGATTCTTGCCGGGTTGCGATGCATACCACTTTCGCAGCGTTAAAAAGAATGGTTCTAATGAACTTGTTTGATTTCCTGTTCACG
>JAUQYW010000254.1 GCA_030587525.1 Candidatus Sigynarchaeota archaeon
CCCTATTGAACCTTCCGCAAAATGTTACACTGCAAGACAAGAAAGATTTGTCAAAGGATGATATTAACGCAATTCCAGATCAAATTAAGAATCTCTCATACACGGAATTTATAAAACTCGTTCTATCTCCACAAATACTCGACCATTGCTTAAGCGATCCAAAATTGGAAGCATATTTAAAGAGCATGTTCAAAGTAATATTTCTAGGGCTTAATTTCTTAATCCCGGATGAAAATAAAGCATTAGGAAGACTCGATTTACTCGCAATGAATCCAATCAATAAGGATAGGGAGTTCTTTTGCCAATTAGCACGAAAATTTATCAACACTTTCGAATCAGCCAGAAAGAAAGATCCGAATAAAACACTTGAAATTATAAAGCGATCTCGAAGGAAAATCGAGAGAATAGGAACCGCATTACATGAAAGAATAGATACCTCAGAATATGCACGACTCGGGCAACAAGAAGGCGAACCTACAGTAGGGGACATTCTGAACTTCATTCAATTGAAAAAGGATCGTTTATTCGACCTTGGAGAAGGAGGAATCCGTCTGATTATATTGCGATTAGCCGAGGATTATGTAACCACTTTAGAAACTCATCTCACGATTGTTATGGAACTCATTGCTCGGCTCGATGCGATCGATCGCGGAATCTCCTTCAATCCGGCATATTCTCTTGGAGAATATGCTCATTTTCTTAATATTGATAGATATGAAGAAGTCGATTGCATCGATTACCGCAACGCAAAGGACCATTTTGATGGAATCCATATCGATGTTGATATCGAAACTCGCAATATAATCATCAAGGTTAAAATCAAAAGGATTGGTAAAAATCGAAAAGTCTCGTTTACTCGCACAATAGACCATGATGTTGATTCGTTTGTTTCATACTGTGGTGGAATTATTTCGCAAATCGATGCGTTTGAAGATGCCATAGAAGCCTTATCTATCGACGCAGAAACAGCAGCTATTAATCGAGAGGCGACGCAAGGTATCGAAGAAACGACAACTCGTATTGACACCGTCATTGAAAATCCCTCAAAATTCAGGGAACTCCTTAGCATCACGCCGGGTTTTATTGATAATGATCCTATATCCCACATAAAGGCATTTATATTACTCGGATTTACCGATCAGGTAAAGGAATTCGTTGACAACGCTCTAAAAGATAATCCTAATGATGTGAAGACCTTGAACGCTGCTGGCTATGCATATCTTACACCAGAATTGAGAGATCTTGACAGATCGCTGGAATATCTCAAACGAGTTCTCACAATTGAGCCATCGAACGCATTAGCACTCTACAACAGTGCTTGTGTCCTAGCGCTACAAAACCATCGTGATGAGGCAATATCGAATCTGGAGGAGAGTTGGCGAATAATCCCTCGTTTCATCGAAAGTGCAAAGAAAGATCCAGACCTAGAATCTCTACGAAACAATCCGCAATTTATATCTGCCATTCAGCGAGCGTTAGAAAGAAGATCCCTTGATGACAAGATATTACCGAGTTAATTGGTTATTCCTAGCAGTATATCAACTTTATGAATAATATCATCGAGTCCTCACAGCCTTACGTCGGGATTATTCAATTCCAGCACATCCCCGAGGCACGCGGGGCATACAGTGGCGACAAGTCGCCGTCCACGTCGGCGCCGCTCGCTAAGGCATCCAGCTTTATCATAGCCTCGCCGATGGTCTCGTGGCGCAGGGCGATCGGGCTCCCGCAAGCCATGCATCGATGGTTGAACAAGAAAGAATCACCCTCGCCCTGGGATATGCCTTGTATCTTGCTCACCTCGTCGACGCTGGCCATTGCCAGTTGCCTGACGGAAGTGATGCCCTCGTCGGCGAGCAATTTCATGGTCTTGGGCGTCATGCCCTTGACATTTGGTAAGTCGCTTTCGATTTCATCTTCGATTTCCATGTGTTGATGCACCTCCATTTGTTGTGTTTTGGATTAGGGGCATCGCATAAGGGAGCTATAAAAGGGAATAATGCGTGATGTACAACCGTGAATCGTTAGTTAGCTCGATATCCAAATAATAGAAGGGATAATCGTGGAAACTCAACAAAAGATCGTGAAAAGAATCAGAATAATTCTCGTGATTATCGGCATTTCATTCATTTCTCTTCCCCAAGTTCTTTTTAATCGTACTTATTTTATGATCGTTGCGACGTGGGGTTTTTTTTGTGATTTACCATCCATCTCATTATCTCCCGAATCGGCTCTAATGACCTACTTCGCTTCTTCACTCATTCTCACGTATTTTCCCCTGGCTTTGATTTTAATTTCTTCTTTCCTTGTTTCTAAGAAAATACGAGATCGAAGCTCAATTCTTGTAAAGACATTCATGGTCCCTTTATGTGCTTGTTTAATACTCTTTTTAATAGCGATCGCATTTATATTTATCTTTTCTTCTATGAATCCCCCGATATTAATTTCAAGTTTCGTGAATGGACCGGCAGTAATTTTAATCCTCGTTTATCTGGCGAGAAATCGAGTTGGACCATGGATTCTACCACCAATAACGCTCGATATATCGATGTCGTTGAAACCACGGTATCGGTTCGAGATCGAATTCTTAACTACATTAACTCGTTTGTTAATTGGTGGCAAGTTATCTGTCGAGGAATTGGCAAAAACATCATTCACAACCTCTGCAAAGATCGTAAAACATCTGTCCAGGCTGTGTTCTAACCATTTAATTTCAGGAAGCTTCAATCCTTCAAAAACTGAATTCCAGTTGGTCAAAGTCAATTTGCCATTTAATCTTAATTTAAAATTACCCGGACTTGAAGAAGCCCCTGTGAATCCTCGGAACGATCAAGCCATTGAAAATGTTAAGTTGGATGTAAACACTTATGCGAAGAACATTCAAACACGAAAAAAGCAAAAAAGCACTTCAAAAACTTCAAACACGACTCCTATGATGATCTCGCAGTATCGAGTGCTCCGCATTGCCCAAATGACTGCATTGCTAGCGGTGCTTTCACTGCTGCTGTTACCGCTTCAATATTCTTACATGTATTCAGATAGCCTGAACTGGTCGATGGTCCTTCAATTTCTATGGGGCGGCACGAACCAAGGCATGGGGAGCACGTTTGAATCCTATCATTATGTCTATTCTCTCCCGAACTTTTACTTGCTACCGCAACTCGTGGCCGCTGTTCCGGTATGCGTCACGGGCTTCTCATTGGTGATATCGATTATTGCGGAGCAGAAACGCAAGCCCGTACCGGCAAGCCTTCTCATCACGCCGCTTTCACTCTTTCTGGTGATGGCACTTATCCTAGTACTTGTGGGGTTGATAACGTCGTTTCAAGGAAATCTGACCTATACGTTCACGACGAACTTGTTCATCTCCGCTTACATCTTCGGGCCAATCTCAGCAATAGGGCTCGCGTTCGTCGTGAATGGGCGCGTCGGGCCTTGGATCTTGCCGCCGACGACGCTGGACGAGGCAAAAACCTTGAATGCTCGGCATAAGCAGGTAGTTGATTTCGTCTTTACCTTGTCGCGCATGGCTGCGTCAGGTCCTATCAAAATGGTCGATTTCGCGGGCAACATGAAATTGAAGATCGGAGTCGTTATAACCAAGATCAATCGATTCACGAATACCCACTTGATCGAGGGGATGTTTAACGACGTGAGGTCAGAATTCAAGCTGGTAAATGTGCGATTGCCGTTCTTACCGGCGATACCAGTGGGCACCTATCGATCCGAACAAGCTTGTCTCGTTCGTGAGAAATTTAACAAAGCAATGAAAGGGTACTTGCTGTTCTATGCGTTGATCATCTTAAGCATTCCCACATTTTTCGATGCCAAATACACGGGCGGAATATTCATGTATTTCACTTTCTTGTTTTCCCTTACTACTGGATTCGGGTCTCGCCCCCCCGAGTATCTCCTTACGAACATGGCCCCTGCTCTCGTTTCCATCTTGGTATTTATATCATTAACCCGGGAGAGAGAAATCAAAGTTAAGCGCGTCAAGAACATGTTCATGCTGGGCATCATCGGCATGATCGCATCGCTGGTCATGACCGTGGGATACATCGTGATGGGATCTTTCGCCTTTTCCCCGGCCCACCTAGGCGGGGGTCTTATCTCGATCTTCGGGTATTATGCCATTCAACACCGTTGGAAAATCCACGACGTTAGCTCTAGTAAATTTGAGACACTTGGTGAAACTCATGTTTCTTCATTACCGGCACCTATCGCTGATAATCAAGTCATGCCGATCAAGGAAGCAAACGACATCACCACACAACCATCTCTACCTCTAGAAATAAAGCAACAAGCAATCTCGATCACCCGAGGTTTTGAGGTCGCCGGGGATTGTTTCAAGTTTTTCATCCGCCTGCAGAACGACTACGCGGCGATCATTAACGACGCAACGGTTCGCATCCGCGTCCCGCAAACCCTCCAGCTCGACGTGAAAAAGTCGCCATCCATCGAAACCAAGCTCGGTATGATCCCGCCGGGCAAGCACGCTACCGCCATCTACTTCTTGTATTGCATCGCGTGCGCCGATGCCACGATCAACGCCTCCGTCGAATATTTTGACCCGCTCGGCGAGCTGCAAACCGCTCGTATGGAACCCTTCCAGGTCACGTCCTGCAAGTACGTCAAGCCTCGTGTGATAACCAAGCAGCAATTTGATATCAAGCGCCAGCAGGAAGAGGGAAAGGAACTGGTCATCCCGGTCAAGGCAGACCAGGGCAGCGATGCCATTATCGATTTCGTGCGGCAGCGCGTGAGCATGAGCACTGTATCCGAATCAAGTGGCAAGATCGACCTCTTCGGCGAAACGCGGGATGGCAAGGACATCGGCATGTCACTCCTCGTGCGGGAAATCCCGGGTATCAAGTCACTCGTCGCCACGGTCTTCGGGCAAAACCAGAGCGTGTTGATGGGTATGCTGTCCGAGGTCATGGAAGGGCTCAAGGATGTGAAGATGGACACGACGGCCATCTCTCGGCAGCTTGACAAGCTACTCGCCAACCAAATCTCCCAGCATGAGGCCCTCGCGAAATCTATCGAGACCATTTCTGCTCGGCTCAAGGAGATGTCGGCCAAAGTCGCCGATTTGGAGAGCCAAGGCGATGCTGCCCAAGCGGACGAATTGAATAAACAAGTAACCGCCATGAGGGAAGAGATGAGGGGGCTCTTTGCTAACCAGGAAAATCTTATCGGTTCTATCGCATCGAGCATCGATACTGTTTCCCGGAACCACGCAGATGCCGTTGATCGCGCCTTCGCCAATGAATCAGGCGGGGATTGGGATCGTGTCAAGCAATCTTGGCAAGAATACAAGGACGGGAAGCGCTCCATGAAGGAATTGCTCGCAAGCGCAGCGAAGGAACTCGGAAAGCGGCTCGGGAAAGCAGCACTCAAGAAAATAGTATCGATTTTGACCGGAGGTCTCGTGGAGTTTTAATTAACTTCCTTCACTGCCCCCTCGCTTTCTGGTATCCCTTCGACAGCGCCCAGCCCGGCACGAGTACCGCGGCCACGCACGCCACGACGTTCCAGCCTTCGACCAGTGGCGGCACGAGGCACCACCACGCCAGCCCGCCTGCCAACATGCCGAGCAGTGCCATGAAGAATTGCCCGGGATACTTCCGAGCAGTCGCCAGCATGTTCGAGCAGTCGGGAATGGACGGCCGCGCCGTTGATGCAACCGAGAATGCCAGCACCAGCAGCAGGAGCGTGTACACGGGATCCGCCCCCGATGCTTGCACCGCCGACACACCATGCACGATGAGGAGGAGCCACAGCAAGCCCCCGATAAGCGGCGCAAGAGCAATGACGATCGCAGCGAATGCGCTCCGCACTTCACCATGATGCACGCTCCCGTTGAGCTGGCCGAACTTGCCACCGACCCACTCCATTTGTAAAAACGACACCTCGTGTATTTTAACGCGGAAGATAACACACCCGATGGCGTGAGCCAGCTCGTGCGCCATGATGCCCGCGATGCTGAGCACCGCGCACGCCTTGCCGAAGCCGGCCGCCTTGGCGATCTCGTACGCGATCATGCAGCCGAGGATCAGCAAGAACAGACCTTCGATCATGCCGTGTTCCCGCGATGGCGATTTAAAAGCAAAAAAAACAGTTGCGAAGTCGCTGAAGACCTCTAATTCGGAAAATTACTCGATCACCATGACATTGCCGCAAGATGGGCATTTGATGGAAGTTCCTTTTACAGGGAGAGACGAGAATGATGACCCACAGCTGGAGCATTCAAAGGTAACTGCCTTTATTCCCACGATATCCGTCCGGATCTTCACCATTCCTGAAATGAATTCCTTGGTGCCTGGATCGAAATGGCCTTGAA
>JAUQYW010000271.1 GCA_030587525.1 Candidatus Sigynarchaeota archaeon
ATCCCGGTGCCGTGAAATACGACAACCACACGAAGCCATTGGCCGTGAAATACCCATCATCGAGAATCGAGCCGTTTGCGTATATCTGGTAACTTTCGATCCCGTTTTCATCGATTGCAGTCACGTTCAAGACGACCGATGCGGTCACCGTCGTGAATCCAGGCTCGAGATTCGTCACGTTCACGTCATGCGGTGCATCGTTATCGACGCCGAACAAGACGGTCGCAACACGGTATCCCATTACGGGATAACAGATGGAAGAGAACGAGCTTGTGCTTGCTTCAATCTTGTACTGGCCACTGTTTACGCCAGAAAACACGCAGCCCCAACCATCGGTACCCTCGAAATCGGCAAGGCTATCCTGAACAGTCCACATCGCCCCCACCGCCCGGAATAAAGTAAAATTCACGGCGGCGATGTCTGTTCGCATTGTCATCAACGTGACATTCAAGTCGTTACCCGCGCCCGTCGCGTGGATTATGCTGTTATTGGCGATGTTCAAAATTGAAGAAGAGATGGTGATGCTCGTAGCATATAACGCCGTGTTCCACGACGTGTCTATCAGCCTGAATATGAGATCATGACAACCCGGATTGAATGTATAAACCGATTCGTTTATCTCGAGGAGCACGGTGCTAGACGGCGAGTAGATCCTCGTGATCAAGTTTCTTGTTTTGGCGGGGTCGAGCTCTCCAAGGGGAGCAGGTGCACCATCAAAAATCTCGAGCATCAAGAGCCCATTATCATCGTGCATCGTCAGGTTGCAAAACACGCGCGTTCCCCACGTCACGTTTGAATCTGGCTGGACCACTGCATCGAAGATTGGATCAACAACGTCCAAGACGCTATCCATGATGAAGCAGGTTCTGGTATCGAACGCGTTTCCGAGGGTGTCGGAGCCGTTCACCTTGAGATCGAACATGGGCACGGGAGGAATGCTGGACGCGGGGAATGTCCACGTGAACATGTAATGGTGGATCTTCACTTCCTGGATGTCGGCACTGGCGATGTCCCACGAGGTTGCCGTCGTGGGCTTGTACCACGCACGCACCGAGTTGGTATCAATATCATCGTCGGGACAATAAAACCGGCCGGTGATCGTGATGCTTTCCACGCTGGCATTGTACCAGACATGTTCAGCATTCAGCGGCGCGTAGATAAATGCTGTTGGTGAGCCAGAATCGATCCGAATGTCGCTGATCTCGCTGGAAGCGATGTTATTGCTCGCGTCCGTGACAACGAGCTTGAAATCATAGACATCATCGGGCAATGTTGCCGTGTTGATGAAATGGGTCCAATTGCCTTTGCCGGCTGTTACTGCGCTATCCAGAGTCCAGATACCTTCTTGATGATTCCGGATGTAAAACGATGCTTTCGCAAGGTCATCGAGGTGTGCCCCGCCTAGCTCGAAATACACGGCCGGAACGTTGATGAAAGCATTTCCCACAGGTTCTGACCCGGGCGCGAACAAGAGCATGGGCTCGGGAATTATCGTGTCGACGTGCAATACAATATATGTGGATTCGCTGTAGGACGAGCCTTCCAGTTCGAATTGGACGCGGAAGAAAGCCCAGGACGAAATGAAGCCGAAATCTGAAGGATCCACGTGCAAGATCCATACATCAGCCTGGGCATCTGTCGTGAAATCGACGAGTGTCCATGCAGTCACGTGGTCGAGAATCAGATCCTCTGTAGCGGCATAATAGAGCTTCGCTCTGCTGGTCAGCGTCGAGTTTGACCGCGCTCTGACCTCGATAGTGCCATTCTGCCATGAAGCATTCGTTGGTGCTACGATCACGGGCGCGAGCATCTGGATGAGAATGTTGGTCCGCATATCTATCCCCACTTGGAAAGGATCGTTTAACTCGTCGTACGCCACGACGCGAAAATCGATGATTTTCTCGTGAATTTCGAAGACGGGGATTTCATATGCCCAGTTGGTGAAACGTCCCGTGTCATCCCGAAGCGTGACGATGTTTGGCTCGGTCCATGGGCGCCCGGTCATCACGTACTGGTATTGCACGCGCCGGGTGTCTGGACTTGCCGATATTTGCACGGTCACGGGTGCCCCCAGCACGGCATTATTATCGAGGTCGGTCATGCTTATTAAAGGAGCGCTGTTATCGATTTCGATGCCTGGAAGTTCTTTCGTGCCCGTCTGGCCCTCGTCATCGAGGATCGACACGCATAATCGATAGATACCGTCCGCGTATGCGGTCGTGTTGAACTGGGTCGACCACAAGTTGAAACCGCTCCTCGTCATGCGATCGGTTATCGAGATCCAGATCCCCCCCGAAAATATTTCCAGTTTCGCAATGGCACCATCTCCCTGATCGGCAACGACGATTTCCGCCATTCTATTGATGGAATCTCCCGGAGCGAGCTGGATAAAGGAAGGATTCGGTCTTAAATCCCGAACGATTAGCTGGAAGTCCGAGAAGTCAAGATT
>JAUQYW010000276.1 GCA_030587525.1 Candidatus Sigynarchaeota archaeon
CTCGGCGATCTCGTGCCGCACGTAATGGTGCCCCTTCAACACCGACAGCGCCCCGATCATTGCCACGGCGATGCTGGCGCTCGTGCCCGTGCCGCAGCCGGGCGGCGCATCGGACCGGGCGTAGATTTTCAAGCTCTGGACGATGCCCATCCGCTTGATCGCCGCCTTCAACAAGTCCAGCACGCCGTTGTACTCGATCTTGCGGTAATCGCTGATTTCGGTTGAGAGATCGAGATTTTCCGACACGATGTCGATCGATTTTGAATTCTGCTGGGGATAGACGCGGACATAGCTGTACAAGTCGATGCAGAAGTTGAAGACCGAGCCAGACTTGCAGAACCACGTGTCGGTCCACCCGCCCACGTCGCAGATACGCACTGGTGCACGGGCAAATATGATTTTTTCGGCCATTTCATCATCCCGACGTGTATTCGCGTGCCTCACGGGTTTTTCAAGTAAAAGGATTGCCAGTAACTCGCCGGGTCGCTGGAGGAATAGAATCCTTTCCAGTACTCGAACATCGATCGCAGCGTGTCCTTGATCGTGAAATCCGGCACATATCCCGTGGCTTTTTTCAGCTTCGTGTTATCACCGAGGATGATGGGCTCGTCTAGAAAGCGCATTTTTTCCTCGGATTTTTCGATGACCGTTATCTTCTTCGACGACATGGCCAGCAAGATGCCGAGCGCGTCCCGGATCCGCGTCGGCACGCCCGTGCAAGCATTGTAGATGTCGCCCTTCTCGCCTTTCTCGAACGCGAGCCACGTCGCTTTCACGGTATCCCGGATGTCTTGAATGTCACGCTGCGTTTCGAGGTTCCCCACGTGCATCTCAGGTTTACACTTTCCCGCGTCGATCTCGGCGACTTTCATGGCAAAATCCGCGCACGCGTCCTTCACCTTCCGGATGCCGGTCTGGTTGAAGTATCGCAGGCGCACGGTGTCGACGCCGAAGTTCAAGAAGTATTGCCGAGCCAGCAAGTCTTGCCCGACCTTGCTGATGCCGTAGGGGTGCAGCGGTTGCAAGGGAAGCGTTTCCTTGATGGGCACGTCGTCCTTCGTGATCGTCCCATACTCCGCGCTGCTGCACGCGACGACCACGCGGGTCTTCAAGCCAAGTTTTTTCACGGGCTCGAACACGTTGACCGTGCCGCCGAGGTTCGTGTCGAACGTTTCCCGCGGGTTTTCCCACGACGGCTGCACGTAGCTCTGCGCGGCCATGTGAAAGATGCCGTCCGGCTTGAAGCGGGCGATGAGTTCCTCGATTTTTTTCGCGTCGCGGACATCGGCTTGCACCAGCTCGAAGCCTTGCACGGGTTTCTTTCCTTTCCGGGTCAAGTGGCGTAAATTGGCGAGATCCACCTCGGGCTTCGCCAATGCAAGCACGCCATGCCCCTTTGACAGGCAAAAATCGACCAGGTGCGAGCCAATGAACCCGCACGCTCCGGTTACCATGATTTTCATGCTGCATCGCACCCAACGGGCAAAAAATCGTTCGTTCAACTGTATCAATGAAAGAAGGACTATTATTCCTTCGCTCGTCCAACAAGTGACTTTCACGCTCGGGATGATTAAATATCTTAAAATCAACCCCGCGTGAACTTATGATTGATTCCAATGAGTAAGGATTGGATTAACGTCGCGGTCGTCGGGTGCGGAAGGATCTACGCCGACGCGCACCGGAAAGCATACACGAATTCAGCGAGCACGAACAACGTCGTGATCGGGCTCTGCGATCTTCGCGAGGACCTGGTCGAAGAACAATTGAAATGGCTGAAAAAAGAATACGAAAGAATGCTTGGAAAGGCAAAAAAGAAGGATAAAGGCGTCCAGGTCGAGCGCTTGAAGTTCGGTCTCGACAACTTGAAAACATACACGTCATTCGAGAAGATGCTGGACGCGGTGGAAGGTAAGTGCGATCTCGTCGACAATTGCACGCCGGGCCGCATGCATATCCCGCTCTCCGTGAAAGCAATGGAGCATGGATACAACGCCATGGCCGAGAAGCCCCCGGGCTTGAACTGGTGGGACGTGAAGCGCGCCGTGGAAGCGGAGAAGAAGACGAAGAAGTGCTTCCAGGTGAACGAGAATGTCTGCTACGAGAAGCCTGTCCAGGCCATGCGGCGCGTCATTGCCGAGGGGAATCTCGGCGCGGTCATCGAGATCGAGGTGCATTTCGGCCATGGCGGCCCATACGTCCCGTATTTCTTCGGCGAATCCGGCCTGCCCCATTTCATCGACCCGTTGTGGTCGGGTGGTGGTTGCCTGCAAGACCTTGCGCCGCACGGCATCTCGCGTGCCTTCTGGCCTGTCGGCCCCGGCACCCGCGTTGTCTCGTGTAACACATCCGTGCTGGAACGGCGGCTGTCCCCGCGCATCATGTCGGGCAAGCCGTTCGACAACAAGCTGGATGACTGGGCCGAGGCGACGCTCGAAGCGTACGACCCCCGCACGAAGAAACCCTTTACCATGAAGGTCACGACCTCGTGGTGCCAGAGCTTCCCGTTCCCGTTTTCCATCGAGGGCGAGAAGGGCATCATGAGCATCGGGCAGGACCCGAAAAAGAAGGCTTACTCGCCGGTCATCATGGCCGACAGCGGCGACGTGTATTTCCCGCTGGACGAGGACAATTGGGAGCCATTCGAAGGCTACCCCCGGGAAGTGCAGATCTTTTGCGACAATCTCTTGCACGGGAATAAGCCATCGAACACGAGCGCAGAATATGCCTTGCGACTTGAAGAATGCTTGTCCATCCAGTACTTTTCCAAGCTCATGAAGAAAAAGGTTACCATGGACGAGATGGAGCAGTGGGGCAAGGGCATCGCGGCCAAGCATTCCAAGGACCAGGATACCATCGACGAGATTGTCAAGGCGCTCACGGGAGCCGTCGACCAGAAATGAAAACGCCCAAGCACGACAAGGCAGTGAAAGCCGCGGTATTCGCGGCCTTCGTTTTTTTTTCCATCGCCGCGGGGATCAGCTGGAATTATTTCCCCACGCCACCGACCCGCGTGGACGGGGAACCGTATAGCGTGTCGTTGAGCCAGCTCAGGGATTACGCTGCTGAAATGGAAGGTCAACCTGTCATAATCATGCCGAATGCGAGAAACGTGTCCTTCAACACCACGTCCGACATCCTCACTTTTCAAACCAGCCATATCTTGTTTGATTTTACCGTGACCATTGTATACTACAACTGGACGGAAAATGGCACCTATCCCGTCGGCCAGCTCGAAAACGGCTCGTCCGTGGTCGTCACCGGCATCTGCAGGGTCGAGTCAGCGGGTTCCATCGTCGGCACGCGCATCGTCATCTTGCTGCCCGAGAACGTTTACGTGGCATCGATCGGCGGCCTGGCCATCATCGTCGTCCTGGTGCTTGTGTATTTCAAGATTGATTTCAAGAAACTCGCCATCACGCGAAAAACGCGTGATGGAGTAAAACGCCCGTGATACGGAGGTAATGGAGGACCGATCATGCCAGACTGGTTTGCACACATCATGCTCGCCGTCATCGTGGCGACGTGCTTGCGGATCACGGGCGCGAAACGTGTCCTGTTCATCATCGGGAACGTGATGCCAGATTTCGTCCGGTTCCTGATCATCATCGGGAACGCGCTGGACCTCCAGACCTTCAACGTGCTCGTGTCGGGGCCAATCAACTCCGGATCGCATACCTTGCTCGGGGTTTTTGCCTATGCCTTGTTTATATCCATCTTTTTCGACCGGTCGCTCGCGCCCGTGAACCCTGCAGCGAGCCCGCTCGAGATCCAGGGCGAGCATCCTGCCTTCGCACGCGCGCTCGTTGCCAGGTGGACACGGGCCACGGACAGCCCGCTCTTCTTGCTGGTCGCGGGCGGCATCGTCCACCTGTTCCTCGACACGTTCATGTGGCCATACGGCGGGGGCTTGTACTGGCTGTACCCGATCACCCACGCGGCGTTCCGCTGGAGCTTCGGGGCATGGTGGCCGTCCACGTACGAGGCCATCATGGTGCTTGCTCCTTTTTTTATCGCTGCCGTGGTTGTCGAGTGCATCCTCGTGATGAGAAAGAAGAAATTATGATTTTTTCGTGTAACAACGTTCAGCATCGTTCCAGTGCAAGTTTTAAAACGTGTATTTTATAATCTTGAGTTTTGGCATAACCTTCTCGATATCCTTTTCGGTTGTGTGAAATGGCAGCTGTTTATTCAAGGCATATCCGATCGCGATGCAATCCACAAGGGATAACATGTTCCGGTGCTTGCATTTCAATTGCCCCGCCTTAATGATCAAGGACTGGTTCAAGGACACGAGCTTCACCGGGTACGTGTTCAAGAACTCGATGATGGCCTTTTCTGCAAATTCGAGCCCCCCTTCCAGCTTGCACAGCTGCGAGAAGGCTTCCACGAGCACGGGCGACACCACGTATGCAACTACCTTCCCGGCAAGGATGTCGCTTCGCAACTGTGCCACGAGCGGGGGAAGCGGATTCGCGTAGAACAGCGTGATGACCCCCGTGTCGAGACATGCTTTCGGGATCATTTATTTTCCAGCTCCAACTCCTCGGCACGGCTTTTCTCGAGCAGATGAATCATTTGCTCGGCATTGCAGGAACGTTCCCGGAGTTTTTCCACGGGCATGATCGGGATGATGCGGAGTGTTCCCTCGTCTTCGATGATCACGACCCGGTCCCCGTCGTTGAGATCGAGGTGCTTCCGGATCGATGCAGGGATGGTGATCATTCCCCGGTTCGTTATGGTGACCGGTTTTTCGAATTCTGTATTTTCAATCTCCACGATTGTCACTTGGATGTTTATCAGTTTTTTAATATTTCCAGAAAATTATCAATTATCATGTAATTTTATGAAAATATCAGTATTTAACCATTTTGATGATCGAATCAGGTAATAGTAACGGCTACTGCCTTCGTTACTTGATATTGAACTGAATTCAACTTTAAATCAATCTAGGAACTAGAAGGATCGACGCAAGGATAGGAGTTATCCTCGTGCACGAATCATCAAGGCAGGAAGTGATACCATGAAACGCCATCCAGATTTCACGAAGCTCAAGAAGCTCAAGAACCACCCGGGATACCAATGCTTGCTAATTGTCATCACGATGCTCGCTGTCCCGCTTTTTTACGATTGGATACTTGACGTGGGCAATGAGGGCGCGTTCATCCAACCCATAGCTAGCAGCCGTCCGCTTGAATTCTTGAACCGAGGGCTCGTGGCGATGAGGACTTCTGGCGGCGTTTATCTTGGCTGGCGCTTGCTACCTCAAGATCCTTCGAATGTCACCTTTGACGTCTATCGCCAGAACAACTCGGAAACGCCGGTGAAGCTGAACGGACCGCCCGTCGCGCTGTACACGGATTTTAACGACACGGCGGCGGGGACGAACATGTCTGGCTTGCGATACTGGGTGAATTCCTCGTCGGGCATACAATCGGAAATGGTGACGGTTCAAAACTTGCTTGGTACACCATACATCTCGATTCAAATTGCTGGAAATTACACGCCCGAGCGCGTGGGATTCGGCGATCTCGACGGCGACGGGAGCCTGGATTACGTCATCAAGCAGCGGAACACAGAAGATGTCGATTTCTCGAACGGCGACGGGCCGAGCCCGAGCACGTACAAGATCCAGGCCTACTTGTCGAACGGCACTTGCTTGTGGGAGAACGACCTGGGCTGGGATATTCCGCTCGGATCGTCCTCCCCTTTCGTGGTTTACGATTTGGACAGCGATGGTTGTGCAGAGGTTGCAATCAAGACTGGGAGCGGTGACCACCGCGATGAGAACGGCGATGTCACGACAGGACCAGAATTCTTGAGCGTGTGGGATGGACTCACGGGCGTCGAGACTGATCGCGTCGATTGGATCCCCCGGTGGAGCGAGGACAAGTGGCAACCGCAAAGCTTGCTTGGTGTCGCATATTTGGATGGCGTGTCCCCGTACCTCGTCATGGTGCGGGGCATCTACGGTTACCTGAAAGTCGAAGCGCTCCGGTACCGCGATCACCAGCTGGAACGCATGTGGTACTGGGAAAGCAGCCACGAGTTCGGGATCGAATACTTCGGAGGAGGGTCGCACTGGATCCGGAGCGTCGACGTGGACCACGATGGCCGGGACGAGATCATCCCCGGTTCTTGCGTCATCGACGACACGGGGAAAGGTCTCTGGTCGACGGGGTTCCAGCACGCCGATTCCGCCTGGGTCGGCGAGATCGACCCTTCCCGCCCAGGGCTAGAAATTTATTACGGCATACAAGGAGAGCCCACGAGCAAGGTCGAGGTCGATTATGGCATGTGCTCCGTGGACGCCATGACCGGAAAGGTCGTGTGGGCGGGAAATGAATCGACTGTCCACGTCCACTCGCAAGGGCTCGTGTCGGACATCGATGGTCGCTATCCCGGCATGGAATGTTACAACGGCGAGGAGTGGACAGGCGAGTGCTGGCTGCATGCCGCGAACGGCACGCTGCTGGGGAATGGGAGCGGGATCCTTGAGTATTCGTTCGCGCCAGACGCGGTCTTCTGGGACGCCGATCCCCAGCGCGAAGTGATCAGGTCTCGGCACGTGTACGATTACGAGACCGGATACATGCATTTCACGCACCAGGGTAATCTCGTTGCGGTCGCGGATTTGCTCGGGGATTGGCGCGAGGAACTGATCGCGTCCATGCCGGGCGAGTTGCGGATCTACACCACGACGATCCCGGCCACGGATCGCCGCGTCACGCTCCTGAACGATTCCATTTACCGGCTTGATGTCGCCCACTGCTCGATGGGTTATTGGCAAGTGCCCATGATGAGCGTGTGCTTCGCCGAGGCGTCGGTGCCCTACGACCCAAGTCAACCCGTTGTGTACAACCAGGGATTGAACGCGAGGATAGAAAACGCAGCGTTCTGGATGAGTGTCGACTGCTTTCTCAACGATTTTCTCTGGGAATTCATCATCTACGGCAGCATCATCGCATTGATCAGCCTCATTTACCTCATCGCGTTCTTGCGGCGGCTGGCTTTGTCCCGCGGGATCCAGCACGAAAGCGAATTACGAACAAGCGAGGAAAAAGAGAGCAAGGTCTCTTGAATTCACCATCTTTCTTGAATACGTCCAAAAAAAGAATAGTTCGGGGAAGCATCTTAAAAAGATGATAAGAGATTGCTGGTGAGACTAATTCCACGCATATGGCACGAAAAACCGCGGGTATTCATTGGTGAATACCTTCCGGATGTGAAGGACGTGCATTGCTCTTGCTCAATGAACCACGTTCATACGTATAAAAACCTTGAAAAAAACCATTTTAAGCCCGACCAACCAATAACTAATAAAGGATATATAATTATTAAATCTGGAAGGAAATAGAGCTAGTAGATAGCAAAAGATTCGCGCACAGTTGGAAGTCTATGGGAATGTCCAAGAAGTCCTATATTTTCAAAAGTATTGTGGTTGGCGATGGAGCCGTTGGAAAGACCAGCCTGGTCATGATGTTCACCGAGCAGAAGTTCCAGAACCAGTATATCATGACCATCGGGAGCAATTTCGCGTTGAAGCTGATCCCCAGCGAAATCCTCTCGACGAAGGCAAAGGAATATCCCGACGTGCGCCTCCAGCTGTGGGACCTTGCCGGCCAGCCGCACTTCAAGGCGGTGCGCCACCCGTTCTACAAGGGCTCGTCGGGAATCATCTACGTCTACGACGTCACGCGTCCCGACACGCTCGAACACTTGAATGGCTGGCGCGATGAGATCCTCAAGCAAGTGGTACCAACCACGCCGTGCATCGTGCTCGCGAACAAGATCGACATGAAAAACGAGCGCAAGGTCTCCGAAAAGGAAGGGCGTGCCTTGGCAACAGCGTTCGGCGCTGGCGGTTACTTCGAGACGTCGGCCAAGGACGGCGTCAACGTCAACATCGGGTTTCAGACGCTGGCACGTTTGATAGTGGACATCACACCGCCTGAGGATTAAGAAGTTATCTCGCTTGATTTTTTAAACTTGATCTAAAGTTCAAAAAGAACGAGGCTCACATCTGGGCGAGACACTTTAGCGTCGGCGCTGCGTGTGTGACCAACCGCAGGATCCATTTTCAGGCAACATCGGATTCCAGACGCTGGCGCGTTTAATCGTGGACATCACGCCACCCGAGGAATAAAACGAACTTCTCATTCTTATATCGCTTTCAATGCATTGCCTCTCGTTATTCAGGATGGCAGTAGAAGTTGAGATGCTACTTTGTTCATTCGCGATAACCTATATTTCCCGAGTAAAAAGATAATCCCGGTCAATTTATCTCGTAATGGCTAAACAAGGAAGTCTTGAATTCAATTTCTTCTTTTACTTCCTTGGATCCGGTCAGAACCTTTTTTGTTGCACCAAAACCACCCAAGTGTTAAATATATAAAGTTTCTCTGGAAATTCGTCTTTTGTTCAAATCATCCATGAAATGCCGTCCTTAATTCATCCATGATTTGCCATCCATCATTTATATCGAGTTACATTAGGAGGTTTTAGAAATGATGCCTAAAGGGAAAAACTGCACAAAATTAGCTATCGTATTTGTCTTAGCTTTCATAATTGCGGGGAATATCAGTTACATGTTCCCCGCCTTGTTCACAAACGAGATGAAAAGCGCGCCTGTGCCACGCATTGCCAACGCACCCGGCAGTAGCGACCAATCGGGCGACGAATGGCCCATGTTCCACGGGGCGCTCAACCACACGGGGGTAGTACAGACGACGCCGGTGCAAGGGACGGGACCAGTATGGACTTATTCCACGGGTGGTTACGTGCAATCCTCCCCCGCCGTCACGGGCGGGCGCGTGTACGTGGGAAGCCAGGATCACAAGATATACTGCTTGAACGCCACCACGGGCAGCAAGTTGTGGGATTTCACCACGGGGTATTTAGTGGGTACCGGTCCCGCCGTCGCGGACGGGCGCGTGTACGTGTCAGGCGAAGATACCAAGCTGTATTGCTTGGATGCCATCACGGGCGCGCACATATGGAATAACTCCAGGGAATGGGGTGGTTCTTCCCCCTCCGTCGCGGACGGACGGGTGATCGTGGGAAGTAGTAGTGGGACGGTGTACTGCTTTAACGCCACCACGGGCGCGAATTTATGGACTTATCCCACGGGTGGTTATATGCATTCCGCCCCCACCATCGTGAACGGGCTCGTGTACGTGGGAAGCCAGGATTACAAGATATACTGCTTGTACGCCACCAATGGCAGCAAGAAGTGGGATTACACCACAGGTAATAATGTATACTCCTCCATCGCCGTCGCGGGCGGGCGCGTGTACGCGGGAAGTTGTGATAACAAGGTGTATTGCTTGGATGCCACCAATGGCAGCAAGTTATGGGATTACACCACGAGCAGTGCCGTATGGTCTTCCCCTTGTGTCGCGGGCGGGCGCGTGTACATAAACAATGATGTTGGCAAGTTTTACTGCTTGAATGCCATCACGGGGGCGCATGTATGGAATTACACCTTGCCCTACCAGGAGGCACCCAATCAAGTACAGGTTCCTGCTGTCGCGGGCGGGCGCGTGTATCTGGGATACCTTGATAAAAATGTTTACTGCTGGAACGCCACCACGGGCAGCAAGTTGTGGAATTACACCACGAGCGGTGAGTTGTATTGTCCTGTTGCCATCGCGGGCGGGTATATATATATAGGAAACCAAGGCGGCAAGGTGTACTGCTTGCCAATGATACTCGTGCCGCTCAGCAGCGACCAGTCAGGCGACAATTGGCCCATGTTCTGCGGGGCACTCAACCACACGGGCGTGGCCACGACGACGCCGAAGCAAGCCGTTGGACCATTCTGGAAATATGCCACGGGCAGTGCTATATTATCTTCCGCTGCCGTCACCGGCGGGCGGGTGTACGTGGGAAGCATGGACCACAAGATATATTGCTTGAACGCCGTCACGGGCGGGCTTGTGTGGTCCTACACCACGGGCAGCACCGTGACTTCTACCCCCGCCGTGGCTGACGGGCAAGTCTTCGTGGGATGTGATGACAACAAGCTATATTGCTTGGACGCCGCCACGGGCGCATCCATATGGAATTACACCACGGGTAATCAAGTGGCGTCATCCCCCGCGGTCGCGGGCGGGCGCGTGTACGTGGGAAGCTATGATGGCAACGTGTACTGCTTGGATGCCACCACGGGCGCGTTCATGTGGTCATACGGCACGGGTCTGGCGAAATCAGCCCCCGCCGTCGCGGGCGGGCTCATGTACATCGGTGGCGCGAGCGGCAACTTGTACTGCTTGAACGCCGTCACGGGCGCGT
>JAUQYW010000284.1 GCA_030587525.1 Candidatus Sigynarchaeota archaeon
CTTTTCGAGGGCCAGGACTGTTTCTCTGCGCAGTTCAATATCGAGAGACTTGGTTGATTGATCGAAATAGCCCACTTTTTCAAGGAACTCGGTGCTCTCATCGGTTTTGAAGTAGAAATATTCGAGCTCGGGGCCGATATAGAACGTATACCCCTTATCAGCCGCTTTCTTGATCATTTTCTTGAGCACGAACCGGGGGTCTGCTTCGAGAGGCGAGCCATCCGGATTTGTGATGTCTGCGAACATGCGTGCAACCGCTTGTTCTTTGGGACGCCACGGCAAGATCTGAAACGTCGACGCGTCAGGCCACGCGACCACGTCGCTTTCTTCGATGCCAGTAAAGCCGCGGATGCTTGAACCATCGAATCCCAGTCCTTCATCAAAAGCGCCCTCCAGCTCCGGGGGTGTGATTGCGAAACTCTTCAAGAAACCAAGCACGTCCGTGAACCAAATGCGAATAAATCCAACATCCTTATCTTGGACGGTTTTCAAAATATCGTCTTTTGTTGCCATGATCCTTTTACCTGCACTCGATGATTGTTATTTTTTTTGAAAATCGTTCATCCGATTCATATCTGCATTTTCGACGAGTAAATGGATGTGCGATTTACAAACATCATTCGTTTAATTAGAATGAAAAATTTTGAGTTGAAATGTTATACCTTGATATTTAAATTATAGGCCTGTTTGTTAATAAATTATTAAAATAAGTTGAACAATAAATCAATGTAATTGAACGAATATGCAATTTTACATATTTTCTCGAAAGCGATAACACTAACTCCACCACGATACTTTTTTGAAAAAGATCTTACATTCGAAAATCTTCTTTCCTATCGTTTAAAAATAGAGAAGATTTGTCCATATTGCTATCCCAATAATTATATACTCATTGAATCTAGACACGCACGGAATTAACGAGATATCGATATTATCAATACCGTTTTTAATGAACGCAATTTCTTGGGCACCCTTGATCACGCGAAATCGTCGTGTCGAAGAATTATTCTCTATCCTAATTGTACTAAGGTCTATCTCATCGCTCTGAAATTCGGAGAATTTGGCATTCGAGTCAGATTTCAGTGAAAAGGCACCAATATGCCTATATCCTATGTATTTATAACCCTGTATCTTGTAAAAATCAACTATGTTTTGCATTCGAGTGCATTTATGCATTGCCAAGACATTGCAACCCTTCTCATCGAGAAGATAAGCGCTCATCCCTGCATTAGCTGAATACAACACGATAGATCCGATCGCCATATTCTCATAGTTAATGGTATATCCGTTGTCATGGTGTTTTTTTTCCATACGGATATGCCTGAATTCCCCTTGAATCTCAGGCAGTTGTGCATTTTTCGAATTAGACGCATTTCGTTCTCCCGGTGAAGGAGTTATATCCGATTTTTCTAGCAAAGTTTACCATCTTGAAAGTTCTCTTTATGATGAAAAATTCTTAACAAGAGAAAAAAGTTTGACAACGGTTGGTTTAAAGGCTATCATCGTTCTTTTCCCCGGTTCGGATGCGTATTACCTCGTCCACAGGCAGCACGAAGATTTTTCCATCTCCCGGTCCGCGATCCGTTCGTGCTGACGCCAGGATAACATCCATTACTTTCTGCGCCATATCCGAATGCACGACAACCATAATTTCGATCTTGTCGAGAAATTCGATCTCATAACTTCCACCCCGGGACTGGAGCTTGATACCTTTTTGATTACCACGCCCTTTCACTTCCCGTATGGTCATGCCTTTAACGCCAGCGTCGGTGAGTGCTTTCTTCACTTCAGGAAACTTTTCAGGTCGAATGATCGCAATGATTTGCTTCATTTTTTCGCACCTCTATTAAGCATACGCAATTTCGTGGTGTTGGCTCAGATCACAACCCACGTACTCCTCTGCTTCTGGAACGCGGATTCTCAATGCTTTCTTGAAGATCAACGCCAGAACCAGCGTGACGCCAAATGCATATCCCGCAGCGCACAACACTCCGAGAGCTTGGATGGCAATTTGCATGGGATTTCCTGAAATCAAGCCGGTGGAATTTACTGACGCGAACACGCCGGTCAAAACCGCGCCGACAACACCACCGATGCCGTGACAAGCAAATGCATCCAGGGATTCATCCAGATTCGATCTTGCTCGCCATTTGAGCACAAAATAAACAGCACACGTGGAAATGATGCCAATGACGAAGGCCGACCATGGTTGCACGTATCCTGCTGCGGGAGTCACAGCCACCAATCCTGCAAGGACACCCGTGGCAATACCAATCGTACTCGGTTTTTTCTTGTTCTTGTCAGCATATTCAAAGACGACCCAAGTGATTGCAGCCGAGCACGCTGCAAGGTTCGTGTTGATGATAGCAAGGCCCGCAATTTCACTCGCCGCTAAGGCTGAGCCACCGTTAAACCCGAACCAGCCGAACCACAGCAGCCCAAGACCCATTAGGACCATGGGAATGTTGTGGGGTTCCATTGGATCTTTTTTGAATCCGCGTCTCTTTCCAATGACGAGGGCAACTGCCAGCGCGGAAAATCCAACATTAACATGGACGACAGTTCCCCCCGCGAAATCAAGAGCATGTAGCAAGAATAAAAATCCGCCAGGTGCCCAGACCCAATGCGCGATGGGATCATACACGATCATCGACCAAATACCGATAAACAGCAAGAAACTACCAAATCGCGTGCGTTCAGCGAACGGGCTTGCGAGGATAGCTGCCGTGATCATAGCAAACACGCATTGGAACACGACGAACACGGTCGCGGGAATCGTTCCCACGGGTGATGCCACGTGGATGTTCACGAGTCCAGCATACCCGAGATCACCGATGAATCCACCAATCGATGTGCTGAACGACAAGGAATAGCCAATCATGAACCATTCGATGCTGACCGCAATCATGGCCGCAAGGCACATGCCAAACATGGCGAGCACGTTTTTTTTCCTGATCAGACCGCCGTAAAACATCGCCAAGCCGGGAGTCATGAGCAGGACGAGACAAGTCGCGCCAAGAATCCACGACGTGTCACCCGAATCAACTTGTAAAATCACTAAGCCACACCTTTTTGTTTTATCTTTACTTAGCTTCCGCTAGATAAGGTCATTTATTTCCAATCTTTTTGTTGAAAGTTTCATCAATTGCAAGATTGTATGGATTTATCAACTCCTTCATATAGCCCAAGTCGATGAATCTCTACAATCGACGCGTAATGATATCCCGATTCATTTTTATGCATAGATTGTGTTTTTCTTCAATCAATTATTAAAGAAGCATTAAAAAACAACACAAACTGTTGGTTAAAATTAAATAGAAATGAGCCAAAATAACCTTTGAATCACGATCATAAAAAAATGACTATTTCATATTTGAATTATGAACAATGTTCAGAAATTGATCAAGAAGCTAATGATTTGTTCAAGAAACGAGGAATTTCTTAGAGTTCTTTCATATAATTCAGACTCTTTTTACAATATTGTGGAAAAAAAGAAACGATGTCTACAAAATCACCATATAATACCGAGAACCATTTCATATGTTGATTGTCAAGCTGTAAAGTAGTTTCAAAAGATCGAACATGAACAGATTCGGAGACCTTAAGGAAAATATCTCAAAATATTACATTACAAATCGCAACGTGTCGAATGATCTCAAGCAAGATAAATGCGTGGATCATCTGGTTGACTTAGAAAAAGAAAGAAATGATGAGGTTGATGTTACAAAATGCAACGACGTCAAGATGCATTTCTTTTTAAGTCGGCGCTGCCATAATTAATTTTTGTTGTTTGATGTGAAATTTACCAATAGGATTGATGGAGTAGTGATTTAAACGATGACAAAATTCATTTTCATAACCGGCGGTGTTTATTCTGGCATCGGCAAGGGTGTTACCACTGCGTCCATAACGAAATTGTTTCAATTCCGTGGATACAAAGTTTCCATAGTAAAAATCGATCCGTATCTCAACATCGATCCAGGTACCTTGAATCCCACGGAACATGGCGAGTGTTTTGTTACCGAAGACGTTTGGGATTATAAACCTGTCGAAACGATGAACCAGGTCTTCAGAATTGCAGAGATCGATCAGGATTTCGGGACCTATGAACGGTTTATCGGGAAGAACATCCATCCATCCCATAACATCACGTCAGGGCAGGTTTATGTCGACGTGATCTTGAAGGAACGACACGGGGAGTTCCTTGGAAAAACAGTACAATTGATACCGCATGTCACGGATGTCATCAAGAACCGGTTACGAAAAATCGCCAAGGATGAAAACCTCGACGTGCTCCTCATTGAATGTGGCGGGACAGTGGGGGACCTCGAAGGTATGGTCTTCCTGGAGGCGTTCCGCCAGATGCGTTTGGAATTGGAAGGGGAAACTTGCCTCGTCCACGTGACCATGGTGCCGTTCAACGAAACCGTCGGCGAATTGAAGACGAAACCCACGCAGCATTCGGTAAGGCAACTTATGGCAGCGGGATTACAGCCAGATATCATCGTCTGCAGGAGCAGTATCTACCTGGACGAGGGCTCGCGCAAGAAGATTTCGTTGTTCTGCAATGTTCCACCATTCAGGGTCATTTCAAATCCAGATGTGAATTCTGTTTACGAGATCCCCCTCATCTTCGAAAAACAAATGCTTGGCGACACGATCTGCAATTTACTGAAACTGCAGCCAAAGCTCGTCGAATTTTCCCCGATCGAAAATTATTCCGAATGGAAGAAACTCGTGGACAAGTTCAAGTGCGTGTTCAAGGATGAAATCTCTATTGCCATGCCCGGGAAATACACGAAGATCAAGGATAGCTATGTCAGCATCAACGAAGCATTGAAGCATGCAGCGGTAGCAAACAATGTATCCGTGAACATCACGTGGCTGGACACGGAAAACGAGGACAATCTCAAGCAGCTCGCTAGCTTCGACGGCATCCTTCTCACGCCGGGGTTTGGTAATAGGGGCGTTGAAGGCATGATCTCGGCCGCGGACATCGCGATTACCAAGAAAATCCCGTATCTCGGTATATGTTTCGGTTCGCAGTTGATGTTCATCGCACTTTGCCGCCGGTATCTGAATTTGAAGGATGCAAATTCGACCGAGATGAATCCGGACACGACGAATCCCGTCGTGAGCAAGATGGACGAACAAAAAAGCATCGAGATGCTCGGCGGCACGATGCGGCTCGGAGCCTATGATGTATATGTGAAGCCAGAGACCAGAGTTTTTCAAGCGTATCAACAAGAAATCATCAAGGAACGGTTCCGGCATCGCTTCCATATAGTAAATGCTTATGCGAAGCAATGCGAGCAGTTTGGCCTGATAGTCTCTTCAACGGATAAAACGGGAGAGATCATTAATTCTATCGAACTAAATGCCCCGGATCATTTCTGCGTCGGTGTCCAATTCCATCCGGAATTCAAGTCACGACCATGGGCACCTGCGCCCTTGTATGATGCTTTCATCAAGGCTTGTAAGGAATACAAGAAATTAAATAAATAAAGAAACTTGTTTCTTTACAATCTCGTTCTCTTATTCTCACACGAGGCATTCCTTCGATTACCGGTTCTTCGTGAAGGTTTCTTCGAGCAAATCTAGGCAAGGAGGATTTTTGAGAGGATAATCTTTATCCAGGCATGCCATACATAATTCTTCTTTCTGTAACCCTATGCTGTCTATCAAACCTTCCATGGATTGATATATGAGACTATCTGCACCCAATTTCTTGCAAATCTCGTCCACCGGGTGGCAAGAAGCCATCAATTCATGGCGAGTCGGAAAATCAATGCCCATATAACACGGATATCTAATCGGCGGGCAAGAAATGCGCAAATGAACTGATTTCGCGCCGTTTGCCTTGAGCAAGCGAACAATCTTTTCGGTCGTAGTACCGCGCACGATGCTATCGTCGATCAAGATGATGTCCTTGCCCTTGATCGTCTTCTTGTCAGGAAAGAGCTTGAGATTCACCAGGGATCTACGCTTGTCTTGCCCGGGCATAATAAAAGTACGGGTGATGTACCGGTTCTTGATGAGTGCTTCTTCGAACGGAATGTTCGATGCTTGCGAGTACCCGAGCGCGGCAGAACGTCCAGAATCGGGCACGGGAACCACGATGGCATTAGTTGATTCCACGGGATCGATTTTTGCAAGGTTTTTCCCGAGTTTTTTTCTCACATCGTAGACCGAGATACCATCCAGTTCCGACGTGTTATTCGCGAAATATACAAACTCGAACATGCAGAGCGCGTGCCTCTCACTGCGCATTATGGCCTCGGAATGCGGAGGCTTTCCCATTTCCAGATGAATAATTTCCCCCGGCATCACGTGACCCAGCACTTTTCCCGATAGCGCGTCGATGGCACACGTTTCGGATGCCATAACCTGAATACGTGCCTCATCGCCATTCCCCGCGACGAACTCGCCATAGCAGAGCGGCTTGAAGCCCATGGGATCACGGAAGCCGTACAAATCGCCTTGCTCGGTCATGATGATGATCGCGTAGCTTCCGTCCAAGATATGCATCAAGATCTTGATGATCTCGATCCAGTCCGCCGAGGTTTCAAAATTCGCAGCAATTAAATGGGAGATTACCTCGGTATCGACGTCAGTGGTGAAAATATGCCCCTTTTCTTCAAGCCTTTTTCTCAATGGCGCGTAATTCGTGATGGTGCCGTTGAACACGATGGCAAAATTGACCTCGTTCGATTGGAAAAACCAGGGCTGTGCACATTGCACGTTTGAAGAGGAGGCGACCGTGCCATACCGGACATGCCCGAGAGCGATGTTCCCCAAGAGGCCGGTGATTTTTTCCGGGCTAAGCACGTCGTTGACAAGGCCCACGTCCCGATACCGCGCGATCGGACGTCCTTGCCGCATGATCGCGATCCCCGCGGCTTCCTGGCCACGATGTTGGAGAGCCATCAACCCGGTATAGATGAATTGCGCCACGTTCATGATGCGTTCGTCGCTAAGCATTCCAAGCACGCCGCATTGTTCCTTGAACTTGTCTTGACCGATTTGCACGTCGTTTTGTTTCGTCATTCGCGAGACCCGGTTTTTTTTAATGGTTTCTAGGGTGAAGTTGTCTTTCGTTTGGTTTCTAGTCCTCGATCCTCACCACTTATTCAATCCTGGAACGTGGGTGGTGGAAACAATTGCATATGTCTCAGTCCTCGGTCCCGCACATATGCCCGGTGCATTCATCTCGGTCGTCGTAGGAGAAAATGGAATTGTTTTTCCTTGAAAATGTGGAGATCAGATTATTGTCGGATACGGGCAAGAATGCTTGGGAAAGTCAAGCATCTCCGATGAGAACCGAGTCATGATACATGTAAAGCGCGTGAACCTTTAATGATTGCACATTCCATGAAATAAGCACCTCGTGATTTCAAAAAGAAACCAAATTGTACACATTGCTTTGATAAGGACATGTATCAGCGGGTCTTATTTACAAAACGCTGAAATGATAGCATTTTTGCTTTCAAAATTAATCCATTAATAAGGCAATGGGTACTTGGCCCGCGATCGGGTCTCAATGATCACAAGTTTTAAGAAAGCCATCTTCGTATTTTTATCGATCACAAACACCGGTGAACATTTATGGATTACACGCCTTATCCAGCATCTTTAAACAAGGATGCTACATGGGCGGCGCTCGATCGCGTCAAGCAGAAATTTATGGATCGCAAGGCGCTGCAAACCAAGTTCAAGAACATACAGATCTGCGTTGGAGTTGATGGCTATATCGATTCGCTCTATTCACTTGTTGCAAAGCGCGATAGCGTGGATCAATTCGCCATCATGCCTTCCATGGTAGACTTCGGAAAAAAGGTCAATGACACGGCGGGATCGAGCTGCAATGTCGAGCGCGTGCTCAAGAAATTAATTGGAGGCGGGTTCGGCCCGAACATCGCCCGCGCCCTTGCCACGCTCGGTGCAAAGATCGACTTGATCGGTTGCGTTGGCAAGCCAGATGAGGTGTTTACCAAGAGCTTGCCATCGACCGTCTCGTTTTACTCCCTCGCTGATCCGGGTGCTACTTGCGCCCTGGAATTCAACGACGGTAAGGTCATGCTGACGGACTTCGCAAACATCAACAACGTCACGTGGGACCTCATCAAGAAAAAAGTCGGAAAGGACAAGCTGATCGACCTGTTCAACAAGGCGGATGCCATTGGCCAAGGCCACTGGTCACTCGTGCCGCATCTCAACGAGATCTGGGCTGCATGGATCAAAGAAGTCTTTCCATCGTTAAAAACGAAGGATCGAACTTTCTTCGTGGATCCCGCAGACATGACCAAGCGCTCGCCCCAACACATTGCAGAAATGATGAAACAGCTCGAAGCGATCAACCAGATCAAGGGCATGAAGGTCGTGGTGTCGCTCAACGATAAGGAGGCGATCCAGGTTACCAAGGCGATCCCGGCAGCGGGAAAGATCGATACCTTCCAGGATTACTACACTGCTGGCGAAAAAATGATGAAACACTTCAACATCAACGGGTTGATCATCCATCACCCGCAATTCGCGACGATTTCGACGAAAAAGGAATCCTGGCACGTCAAGGAGGGATACACGACGAAGCCGCGCTTCACGACCGCAGCAGGGGATCATTTCAACGGCGGAGCGCTCATCGCGCTGGCGTCAGGCTTGTTCAATCTTGATGAGGCTATCATCATTGCTAACGCGTGCACAGCGCATTTCGTGCGCACGGGAATTTCTCCCGATCTGGATTTGCTCGGCAATTTCATCACCAAGTATAAAAAATATGTTGATGAGGATATCGATATCATCGTGTAATCACTCCCCTTTTTATCTTGCTTTTTTCATGAATTCGACGCTAGCCATACACATTTACCATAAGAGCATCCTGGACCGAAACATGGCTGGACATGCTCATGGCGGATTACTGGGGTGATACCGTGATAGCGCCGTGATTGATAAGCGATGGCACGGGGAATACATCAGAATCAATACTCTCGTGATGATCCTCATGCTGAACGCCAATGCTCAAATGCTGCCCCGCATCCCGCGTGCTAGCCTTCAAGACATGTCCGATGCTTCGGTGAAGTACATTCTCCCGTATCTCGACGCAAAAACTTGCCCGCTCTGCCAGGGCACACTCACTATCGACCAGCAACCAGAATCCGTGTTTGCTTTTTGCGATCGCTGCCATGAATTCGACGTGAGCATTCATATGGACGTGGAAACGAAATTGGCCGTGCTCGGGTACTCCTCGCTCGCGGGGCCGGAAGGTTTCGTGGATCCGGACACTCTCAACGCGCTCGGAACAGTCTTGATGAGAAAGGGATATTCGCAGCTCAGGTAACAGAGCGCCGTTTTTTAAACTCCGCATCGCCCTCGACGATGATCGAGTTATTTTCCCCGTCGTGTTTCAAGAATCCTATCTTTTCAAGGTATACCAATGCTTTTTGAAATAGCATAAAGTTGAGATCGAATTGCCTGTATCCCGCGCTCGATGCACTCACCCGGGCAAAGAGATCCCGCTCATCAAGGTTATCGTCGATGAGAAACATGACCAGCGCCGCGATCATATCAAGATTATAATTTTCCTCGAAGGACGACTCCGGAAACATGTGCAGCAGCTTATAATCGAAATCGCCGCACAAGTTCAAGTCCTTCGAGATGCGCTCGATCTGATATTGCGCGTGATCGACGGGGTGGTGGCTGAGGATGTCGAAGCAGGCGCCGGGGGACTGCAATGCATCGCCGATCACCGCGCGAACGGATAAAATGGCGAGCTGGTCCTTGAACCGCTCGCTGATTTTCGGAAACTGTTTCTGCAGCAAGAGCCTCGTCATGGTAAACACGCCGATACCCGGCCAGTACTGGGAAAAAGGCGCCGACGGGTGCACGACGATCATATCATCGTATGCGGATGCGCTCGCCAGGAAGTCTTGCTGGATGACCGGACCAAACTTGAACGTAAGCTTCGGAAATTTCACGCCCCACATGCTTTCAACGGCTTCTTTCAAGTCCACGAGCGTGCGGTGCGCGCCCGCGAGACGATCTTCCGTGAACCACGAGCTCGGGTTGCCGGCGAGCAGCGATCGCTCGGTATTCGCCTCCAGGAAAGAGTACAGCGCGTTCGGGGAAAAAAGCTTCGGGAAAAACCCGCGAAACAGGGATAGCATCACGTCCGCATACGGCAAGCATGCCCATGGCATGGAAACCCGGATATCATCGACCACGACCTTGATGGCCGCGAGGCTGCCGACGTGATAATCGATAATTTTCGGCGCCACGCCATTCACCGCGAGCACGTTCTCGTTCGATGCAATGTCTTTGCACGACATGATCGACGGGAAATTCTCCAGAGAACGACTCAACTCGTGCATCACCCTAACAATGAACGATGGATCTCGTTGCAGTGCCAAGTTGACAAGTGCTGTGTCTCGGAGCCTTTCGCTGGGCGACCCCGTTCTCGTTTCGCTCATCGTATATCATCCGGGCATTGCCGCCGGGGATCAATCGGTAGCCATCCAAACAAAGATAATTTTAATTACATTCGGATAGATATTACTATAAAATAAAGATCACGAACATAAAAAAGGTAGATTCCTATGTCTGATACACAACGAAAATTTGTTTGTCCTTCGTGTGGAGCGAAAAAGCCCTTCGTGACGGAACAAAACGATAAATCCAGGCCCCCAATTATGACCGGGAGTGGCCTGGCTCCCATGTATCATAAAAAGCTCGTATGTTCAAATTGCAACAACGAATGGAAGCCAGAGGAATAAGGCACTACTTGAATTGATAATCTTCTTTTTATTTTCCTGCTTTTAATGAAATCACCACGTGATCATCGTTCGATCGCGTGTCACTTTTCTCTTTCCCAATCACGAGACAATCATCAAAAAGGAACTACGATTGCATGCAAAAAAAAACGGCGATGGCAGCCGCGACGTCCTTTCCTTGCACGTCAAGCGGCATCGTGTGGTCAGACTTGTCGAACCACGCGATCTCGACAGAACCTTTCGCCCTTGCCTGGACCCACGACGTCACGACAGGATCGATCGTCGAGTCATTGCGCGAGTGCGCGATGAACACGGGGCACGTGATGTGATGCAGCATCTTGCGCGCGTGCAGCGAGAGGCGCTGCAGCTGCGCCGCGGCGATCGTGTTGTGCGCGGAATAGCTGTAATTCACGAAGGATCTCGGTTTTTGTTTTTTTTTGATGTTCAAGTCGATCTTGCCCATAAATACCATAGCAAAGCCAGCACCCGCGGGCAATTTCAAGGCCGGAGCGGTGGCAGCACACGCATCGACGAGGCCCTCGCCCGCAATCGCCAGCGCAGCAGCCCCGCCCATGGATTGCCCGTACAAGAAAACCTTGGAATAGAGTTTCCTCCCCTTGGCGATCTCTTGCCGGATGGCTTCGAGCACGTTGACCCTGGTCATGGTCTTGATCGCGCGGCGTTGATCCTCATCTTCCTTGAATCCATGACCAGGCAAGAGAGGCGCCACCGCGTCCATACCTCGTTGAACGCATGCGTCAGCAACTGGCCGGGTCTCGTACGGCGTCGCACCGAACCCGTGCAAGCAGATCACGATGCTGTTCGGTTTGTTAGCTTGTTTCAAGTAAAAAGGCTGTCCTTCTGGCCATAATTTGCCAAGCAGCGGTTCTGGAACGGGATCAAACCCGGAGAGATAGACCACCGAAGGTGCGGTTGGTTTCGTCGAGTTCATGTGCTTCACTCACGCTTTCCATGTACCATCGATGACCTTTTCAGGATGGTTCGTGTAGATCGCATCGGGCTTGAACGCGGTGGCTGCTTTGAGCTTGCTTTCATCGTGCACGTCCCAGATAAAGACTTTCATGCCAATATTTCGGGCCGCGTTGACCAGGTCTTGCGTGACATCGGCAAGCTTGATGTTGAGCACATCCACGTGCCGTTTCTTGCACGTTTCAATCACCCCGTTCACGCCGAGATGTTCCAATTGGCGGATGCGGACAGACCAGACGAATAGCATCGCCGGCGCCACGCGACGCCAGTGCACCAAGGCGGTGCTGGTGGTGTTGCAAGCAAAAATGTTTTTTGCAATTCCATATTGGTTGGAGATCCGTGCCAATCGATTGAATTCCTTGTTGCCGGGAATGTCAAGGCTCCATGTTATCTCGTGCAACAAGCCTGCGCGTTGGAAATGCTCGAACACGTCGGAAACGAGCGGCACATACTCGCCCTCGCCGATGTCCATTGTTAAATACTTGCTTGCGGGGATCAAGCTAGCCCGCACCGGGATCTTGCCACGAACTTTCACCGTGGAATCGTGAAAGAACACCAGTCTCCCATCCAACGTCGCGCGGACGTCGCTTTCCAATGCCTTCGTGCCCGCCGCGATGGCTTGCTGGAAGGCTTTCAGCGAGTTATCCGGCGCGTTACCGGATGCCCCGCGATGCGCGAACACGAGCATGGGCTTTCGACACCAATTTTTTTGCCAATTGTAATTGACAATTCCCTCGGCCAGAATTTATAATTTATTCAAAGGTTACGCTGCACGATACAAAACGAGCGAGAAAAAACGATTCAACCCGAGCTCATAGTTCGGCGATCTATCCCGGCCATCGCGTGCTCGAAATCGATTGCTTCCGGGCTCATGTTCGCGCGCTGCTTGGATTTGCGAAAAAATGCGGATGATTTTCACGGGTTTTTTCACGCCGCACGATAATGATTTTATATCGCCACGAATTTTACACCCTATATCGAACCATTTAATCATACAAGTGAATCATCATGGGAAAAAGACCCTGGCGCTGCTATGCGCAAAAATTCCACAACAAGCCATATATCAAGAAAAGGGCAGCCAGAGGCAAGGAACTCATCCACGGCGGTGCAGATCCAAAGATTCGCATATTTGAAATGGGCGATTTAAAGGGCGAAATCGACTGGGATGTCACGATAGGCGTCCAAATCCTGCATTCGACGATGGCATCGGATGGTACCTTAGAAGCGACCCGCACCAGCGTGAACAGGGCGTTGCGTGATGATGTTGGCAAGGTCGGATTCCTATTCAAGGTTCGACCCCACCCATATCGCGTGTACAGGGAAAATAAATTGATGGGTTTCGCCGGAGCGGACCGCATATCGTGCGGCATGCGACAATCTTTTGGTAAACCCATAGGAAGATGCGCATCCTTGAAGGCAGGCCAAGTGGTCTTGGAATGCAGCACGTTTATGAAGCATGAACCTGCCGTACGTGCGGCTCTCAAAGTTGCATCCTATAAGTTCCCAAAGGCATGCCGCCTCGTACTCTTGAAGGCCAAGGACGATAGTATCCGGAAATTGATCGGCCTTCCTTCCCCGTCTGACGCGTAAACTTCGTTATTTTAAGTTGTTTCTTGATCCGCTTATTTTATTTCCTTTTCGTTACGACGGAGCGTTGATTCTTCCACGAAGCGTGCCGGATATCCATATTCAGGTTGTTTCATCATGAACGAGCATCATTTTTTTGCCGCGGGGCTTGCTGCAAACCAACAACGACCCCGAGAACGATGGCGATGAGTAACGGGTACAAGATCACCCATGCTGCCTCGGGCATGATGTTCATGATGCGGATCATATCCATAATCGTTGAGTTCGTTATCCGCAGCATGGATAATCCAAAGCCCGCAGTCAAGTCAATATAAAGATCACCCGTATTGGACAGGGTTACTCGTACACTGCCATCCATCGCGATCTCCTCGATCGACGCGATAATATCAGCTGTAGCCATGCTTATTTTAAATGATTTCACCATTCCGGGCAGATTATTCCAGAAGAAAAGGAGCACGCGACCGGAAGAATCGATAAATACAAAAACGCGGAAATCAACTTCGAAGAATCCTTCCATTTGCAGCAACCCCGGCGCATATTTACCGCCGGAAAGTAATGTCGCCATCGTTTCGAACGCGCGAAAGCCGGGCTTGACAACGAAGTCACTTGAGACCAGTCCGTACGAGAATCCCGGGCTCGCAGTCGAGTATTGATCGATGGTGAGGGGGAATCCATCCATCACGTTCCCATACATGATTTTTTGAATGTGGCGGGCAACCGACACGATTTGCACCTTGGCAATCGAATCCGCTTGCAATTGCACGTCGAGATATCGATCAGTAGAATTGAAACCGAATCCAGTCATCCACAGCACGAGATTCGTGCCATGCGCGCGTCCAACGGGTACAAGGCCGTCTTCAAGCAGGGCCATACATGCCTCGAGATCAAGAACATTACCTCGAACATTAAACGAAACTGCATCGAAAAGATCGTAAAAATCGTTCGCCGTGGAGCTTTCCTGAATGAACAACTCGATTTCATCTAGCATAACATCTATGAATTTGACAGGATGGCGCATCCCAGTCGCATCAACCGCCGTGAACATTTCGCGGGTGCATACAAGGCCTGGTAGCACGACGACGGCATCTACTAGGCTGGCACGAATGGTCTCGGCCGTGATGCAGCATAACCGCGCGAATGACCGGACACTCTCGTTACTGGAAATCCAAAGCGGCTGAATGTTCGGGGCATCGTAGATCTCGAATACACCAAAACTGGAATTGCCATTGTATCTCGCAATGAAGTGCGTGATGAAGTCTTTCCAATCGTCAACATTCAATGGTGCACCATACACGGGCGTGATGTGCCACCTGTTTTCGGCATCGATATCACGTGATGAAGCCCAAGCGCAGTCCCACGCGATGTTCAAGAGGAGTTTCTTGCCCTTCACGTTGCAATCCGCCACGATGCTATCCAAGGCGTCAGCTTGGGTGGTGTTGGAGAAAAAGGAGTCGTTTTGCGGTTCGATGGCATCCCACGGCACGTGGACGCGGACATAATCCATAGCGGAATCGTTCAAAGCAGGAAAGCTACAGTTAATGGAGGCATTTCCGCGGTATATATTCCCTTGATCATACGCGGTGACACCGAATGGTTCCCCAACGGGTATCGGCGGTAATTGCTGCCCTAACGGCATGATCTTTCCGGAGGTGCGGGGCATAAACCAACACGAGCAAATCAAAACGAGGATCAATGTGACAAGTGTTATTTTTTTCATGAATATTCACGCTTGTGCCTTTTTTTCACCGGGATTCATCGTCTTGTAAGATTTCATAGATAATCGTCTATTCGAAACGAAATACAAGAGAAGCGCGCATGTTGAAATGATACCCATCCAGAAAAACCATGTGTTATTGATGAGCGTTATTATCCATTGAAATATGAAGAAGTATAAAATCACAGGAATGAGAGAGACGATATTTTCGAAGAAATCGAGCTTCTTTTTCGAGAAGAAGTCGAAAACAACGAGAAATACAAAGAGATAAGACATGGTCAAGAACGCGTGGTTGATGAAGACCAGGACCATGACAATCACGTTGACTGCAAATCCCGGGATCATTAACACGAGTTGAGCCGTAGCTAACTCGCTGATACTGGTTGCCAGACAGATCACAGTGATAGTATCTAGACTCCAGGGTTTGTGGTGGTGCTTTCTCATAAGCATCCAGAGAATAAGGAGCAAGAAAGCCCCCACTATAAATGATATGGCCAGATAAATCACGGATGCGGGAGGCATCGATGAGAAAAACGATAGCGAGAAAAAGATCCCGATGAATGCTGAATTTAGCGTTCCTGAATAGATGGCGAAATGATACGGCACGAAAAGCAAAGCGAGCAATGACTTGGTAATGAGATATTTTACAGCCGCTTTCGGTGACACGGTTCTATTGAACGAGGCCTTATATCGCTCGATGATCGGCTCGCCATCATTTTTCATGACCTGCATTTTGCGGCGGACCATGATGATACATGGAGGCAGGAGGGAGACAATCAATCCAACAATAAGAAACATACTACGCCAATCAATCGTTGAAATTCCCAAAAAACCGGCCACGATGGCCATGGCAAGGTATGTTGCGGGCTTTTCCTTGAGAGGTTGCTCGATCCCCCAGAAGAAGTATAATTTTTGTTTTACCATCCTTGCTAGCGCCCCGCACACGAACGCGCCAGCCACGAAGATCGTATTCGCGATCATGATCACCACATCGATATCAGCCCATACGGATTGTGAAAGGAAAAAGAAATAAGTGATAAAGGCAATGATGCTCGTGAACGTGGTGCACGGGATCACGTATAATACCACGTGATTCGTCCACTTATCAACAATGAACATGATGAACATCATAGGAGCAATGGTGATCGTGACGATGATGCACGTGATCAAGACGTATTGTCCATTTCCGGGTAAAAACACGTGAAATATCTCGATGGGAATGACGTAAAACACGAAACTTAATGAAATGACATCACACACAAGCCGCCAGATGAAAGGAGATTCGCGTGAATCGGGTCGGGATTTTTGTTGCTGCGACGACATGAACGGATAAAATGATAGCTCGAAAATATTTAAGCGATCTTGGGATTACTAAACAGTTCAGATTTACGTGAACAAACTTAACACGCATCGACAAGCCTTAGTCTGGGAAAACCTGGTCTTGATGTCCAAGTTCGTCCAAGCTTGAAATAACGGTTGAACGTTTTCAATGGAAAAAGAGAATATCGCTTTGCAATGAGAGTCGAAATTGAACTACCACGCCCTAAAGGGCGTGGATTCTTCGTTCATCGACCACGACCTCCAGTGATGGAGGATTTACGCGATCTCGAGAAGCGTGACTTCCCGTGGTTCCCACGGTAGCTCGGATGAGCGTGATTCCTTTCCCCGATAGCAATCGGAGTCCTTCATCGTGAAGGTTTTGCGATGCGTTCACGTCGCGGTCGTGGTGCGTGCTGCACGCTGGGCACGACCATTCCCGTTGATCCAACGTCAATTCACGATATCGATAGCCGCACGCGGAGCAGAGCTGCGACGACGGGAAGAATCGATCCACCTTCACGAGATACTTGCCTTGTCTCGTTAGTTTATAGTCCAGCATCGTCGTGAACTCGCCCCAACTAATGTCCTTGGTGATGGACTTGGCATAGCCCTTGTTGAACCGTTTCATCCCTTCGATGTTCAAGTCTTCGATGATCACCGCATCGTGCTTATCGGCAAGGACGCGCGTGAGCTTGTGCATCCAGTCCTTCTTTTGGTTGACGTAGTGCTCGTAGACCGTGTCGAGTTGGCGGCACGCCTTGGCGCGGTTTGCAGATCCTTTCTTGGCACGGGAAACGTGACGATGTGCCTTCACGATCTTTTTCAATGACTGGCGGAAGAATCTCGGGTTGCCGAGCTTGTAATCATCGGTTACCACGAAGTCTTTCATGGACATGTCGAAGGCAACGACCTTCTCCTCGTGAACGACTGTCAATGGCACGATAGGATTCTCGCGTGCGATTAGAATCGATGCGAAATGCTTGCCGCTCTTGGTTTTCGAGACGGTGACCTTCCGAATCGATTCAGTGAACACGCGCGGGTCGCTATACGCGATCCACGAGTCAAGTTTTGGTAGCTTCAATTTCTGGCGTGCAAAGTCGATCTTGATATTGTTATTGATCGTGTCGGTTGTATAGGATTGGCGTGACTTGCGCGATTTGAATTTCGGATAACTAACATATCGTTTTGTCTTATTTGATTTTCGATCTTTACAATTCTGAAAGAATCGCGCATAGGCGTCTTGTAGATGCCAGTTCACGTTCTGCAACGCCTTGGAATCGACTTCCTTCAAGAACGGGAAGAGTTGCTTGTATTCTTTCTCCGTCTTGTATCGGGACTTGATACCATCGATCTTGTACTGCTCGTATGCTTGTCTACGGTCGTCGAGCATTTGGTTCCACAAGAAACGACAGCAGCCGAACGCCCGATCTAGCTGTGCTACTTGTGTCTTCGTCGGATACAAGCGAACCTTGATGGCAACGAGATCGAGCATGAATAAGAGCACGACATGCGGTCTTAATAACATCGGGGACGGTCGAATTTCTGGAGAATGGGGTTTTAGCCCGATTCATCCACGGCCTAAAGGCCGTGGCCTTCTCTGGCTTTCATCGTAAAAGCAGTTC
>JAUQYW010000298.1 GCA_030587525.1 Candidatus Sigynarchaeota archaeon
GCTTGTGGCGCTAGTGATTGCGCTGGCGGTTATTGCTTGAATGGCACTACAAGTTTATGCTATTATGGCGTTGCTTGCGGCGGAACAAGCGGCTGGACAAACACGGCTTCATGCAGCATGACAGACGCTTGTACTGGTACTTGCCCGTCTTGCTCATGGCGTGATTACACTTCGTGTGATAACAGTCCTACTTACTGTCATTATACTGATTACAATCCGGATGATGTCCAGTCTTACATCGGGAAGTTTTTCTATCTCGAGGAGAAAGGCGTCACCGAGGGAAATAACTGGACAGCCATCGACGCCCTCGTCCCGCTAATCATTCCTCTCATTGGTAATGAGGAGTCCTGGTCATTGTGGTTCGGCTGGGCTGGATATTACATGCTCGGCAACATCCTGATGCACTACATCACGTTCAACCGCACCGTGCCGCTTGATGTGGCAAGCAAGATGAAAGCCATCGAGCAGGATCATTTCCAGACCTTGTTCGACGAGCCATTTCGTGTCAAGCACGGACATCTGCCCGGCGAGACGCGGTTCGACGACGTGCTTGCGCTCAATGACTCGGCCATCAACGCCCGCGTGGTTGCGCTGCAAACCGGTGACGAGAACATCTTGTTCTACGGCGCGGAACGCCAGACTGATATGCTCACGAGCGCGTGGCTCCAATTGCTCATGGTCATAGCAAACGCGACGGATAATCGGCCGGAGCTCGTCCAGTCGTATCTCGATTGGCTGTTCGGCGTGAACCCCGCAGGGCTATGCATAATGGAAGGCGTTGGCTCGATCAACATGCCGCAATACCACCATCGATATTCCTATGCCCGCAATCCCCGCGGGGCAGTGCCCGGCTGCATTCCAAATGGCTTAGCACAAGTCACGGCATCTAAGGAATATGCCGTAGCGCGGGGTTTCGATGCCAACGAGACGAACTTCCTTGCCGTGCTCGGTGATAGGTGCAGCTACGGGGACTGGGCGGGGAATCCATTGATGCGGGATACCCCTCCATCAAATCCGAACGAGGTGTGGATCCCGCACGATGCTATGTTCTTGCGGATCTTCACGGCGATGGAAATCAGCGGCCTTTTCAAGTAAAAAAGAATTTCTTTAATCCCACAACTCTGATTTCAATTTTTCAAGCACGATTTCATGCTTTTCCTTGTAGACGTGGTCGGGTTCCCACTTGAGCTCCGCGACAGCTTCAGTGAATCCCAGGCGCCGCGATCCTTCCATAGCGGGCTTCTTGGTCGCCGGCCCGAGCTGGATACCTGCGAGGGATGGGACATAAACGGAAGACAGCAACTTCACGCTGTTGCCAAGGTCTTGGACAGGGGAACTGCTGAACCAGCACAGCGAGTAAAACTTGGCGTCCTTCAATTTTTTCTCGAGCTTGAATTTTTTCACGAGAAACCTCAGCACTTGCTTTGCATGCTTTGCCTTGGATGCGTTCTGTTCCACGCGGTCTTCGAGGAACAAGATATTCTTGGTGGATGCAGAGACGGGCGCCTTGTCCATCCCTGGCATCCACGTGATGTCGCGCACGATCCCGCCCTCGCCAGAAACGAGCAAGCCATTCAAGAGCCACGAGCTGTCCACGGTCACGGGAAAAATGACGGATTCTCGCAGCCCAATGCCTTCTTTTTGCATCTTCTTGAGCAAAAGGGTTGTCAATTCAGCGTGGTCCTCGAAATCGAGAAAAATCTCGTTTGTCTTGACGATCGTGAAAATCACCGGACATAAATCCTGGAACCTACGAAGAACCATACGCCCATGGGTTAAATACTTTTTATCGAGCAGCCTTAGTCATTTACCGTTGGTTTTTGCGTCAAATTCTTTTAAATTCAAACGCGCAACTATGACTCATGGCGAGTCGCAAGGTTCGCGTTCGGATCTGCATCGGAACGAATTGTTCGTTCCACGGCGGGCAATTGATCTACGACAAGCTGGATTCCGAGCCGCTCTTGCAAGATCATATCGACCTCGAAACCGTGAAATGTTTCGACAAGGCATGCAAGGAGGGGAAAAATTCGCCCGTCGTCGAGATCGACGGGAAGCTCCATGCCCGCGCCAGCATCGAAAAAATCTCCGAAATCATCTTTACCAAGCTAAAAAAAGCGGGAGAGCTGTAGCATGCCGCGGATTTTCGAGAAACTCCGGGGATTTTACACCCCCGTCACGGACATCCGGCGCCGGGTGTTCGCCGAGATCGCCAAGCTGATCGTCGAGGATAGGGCAACCCAGGATGAGATCGAGGCGATACCGTACAAGATCATCACGGAAGACGAGCCCCATTACCGGTGCTGCGTGTTTCGCGAGCGAGCCATCGTTAGGGAGCGTGTGCGGCTCGCTTGCGGCCTGGATCTCAAGGAAGGTGGGGAGAACGAGCCCAAGATACCCGACATCCATGCCGTGCTCACGGGCAAGAAGGTGATCTCTGAACCGCTCGTCAACGTTATAAAAATCGGTTGTGAGCGCTGCCCGACGGATTCCGTTGTCGTTACGGATTTATGCCGGAATTGCATGGCCCACCCGTGCATTCTCGTTTGCCCGGTTAACGCGATCTCGATCATTAATGGCCGATCCCACGTTGACACGTCAAAATGCATTAAATGCCTCCGATGCACCACCGTGTGCCCCTACGAGGCAATAGTTCGTCGCGGACGGCCATGTGCCCAGGCGTGCGGGGTGGACGCGATCGAGTCGGACGCCCAAGGCTATGCCGAGATCAATTATGAAAAGTGCGTGTCATGTGGCTTGTGCATCGTATCGTGTCCATTTGGAGCTATCGCGGATAAATCCGAGATATTGCAGGTGCTTTACGAGCTCAAGCATCAAGATCGGGTCCACGCCATAATGGCCCCGTCTTTTGTATCCCAGTTTGGCAACAAGGTCTCGCCAGCGGCTGTCTTCAAGGGGCTCCAAAAGGCTGGCTTTAAATCGGTTATGGAGGTTGCATTTGGTGCCGATCAAGACGTGTTGATCGAGGCGGGGAAGCTAGCCAAGATCCTTGAAAAAGTGAAAGCCAGCACCGCCGATCAAGAGGACCACGAGTTTCTCGGTACGTCATGTTGCCCGTCATGGGTCATGACCGCCCGGAAGTTCTTTCCCGATCTTGCGAAGCATATCAGCGATTCCTACACGCCCATGGTCGAAACTGCCAAGAAAGTCAAGCAAGATGACCCCGCATCGAAGGTCGTGTTCATCGGGCCTTGCATCGCCAAGAAGCACGAGAGCTTGTTCCAACCCATGAGCGATTATGTTGATCACGTTCTCACGTACGAGGAAATGGCGGCCATCTTCGTCGCGATGAAGATCGATCTCATGGAGATCCAGGAATCAATGCCGATCACGGATGCCAGTCGATTCGGTCGCGGGTACGCGATCGCTGGTGGCGTTTGCGGGGCGATTGCCGACTACACGAAATCTTGCTATGGCTTCCCCGAGATCGAGACCACCCGCGCCGACACGCTGCGCGAGTGCCGCAAGATGCTCGCGAGCATCAAGGCAGGCGAGATCAAGCCCCGGCTCGTGGAAGGCATGGCATGTCCCGATGGATGCATCGGTGGCCCCGGAACCCTCGCGCCGCTCAAGCTCGCCAGGGCTGCTGTCGAAAAATTCGTCAAGGATGCGGGGAAAAAGGAACCGGGATGCGACGCGAAGTAGGGCACGTCCCTCGCTGCGGATTCGATTCTTTCAATCAATCAAGGTAAATATTTATGGTAGATGTCAAGATCACACTAAAACCAGAAACGATCGTCGGCCCGCTGCAAAAACTGATGGCCGATTTCGGGTTCGACGAGATCCGGGCGGTGCTCGATCCGCTAGGCCAAAAAGTTTTCGACTTGATTCTCGAAGCAAACAACCACTCGGTTTTGCGGAATCCATCAACCGCCAAGCTTCCGAAGCTTGAACGGTCACGTGATTTCGAGGAGTTTCCAAACAAGGTCTTTCGTTACGTTCGCTGCCATAACATGTTCACGGGCGATGGTGGCGACCGCCAGGGTGCGAAAAACGCGGGCTTGGTTCAAGTCACGTTTGACGAGAAGGGTTTGCATTGTAACTTTGATCGACTTGATGCTGCATATCAGACCTTTATCGATGCCGGTTGTATCCCGTTCGTCGAGTTTGGTTTCACGCCTCCTGCTTTGGCAATGAATTCCCGCATGGCACATGCATTCAAGCAGCCCGATGCTCGCGATGCCCTCGTGAATTTCGACCCGCGCACGGATTTTGATGACGATCCCCTCGCGATCCAGGCGTGTCCACCGCGATCGTACACGGTCTGGGTCGATTTGGTTCAAAAAACGGTTAAGCATCTCCAAGAGCGCTTTGGTGCCACCAAGATAAAGGACTGGCTGTTTGAGCTCTGGAACGAGCCCGATCTTTACCCTTTCTGGGCAGGCACCATCGAGGAATATGCCGAACTCTTCGAAAAAACGGTCAAGGCGATCAAGGCCATTGACCCGGAACTCCGCATCGGCGCTCCCGCGATAGCTGGGCGCAACGATGCCTTGAAACGATTTCTCTCCAACGTGGTTCAGTACAAGGTCCCGCTCGATTTTATCTCCGTGCACGTCAAGGGCGGGAGCCCCGGTGCATTCGCGCACCCGGATTCCGACCACATCATGGACCTCATCCGTGAATACGTGAAGACCATCGGCGAGTTCAAGGAATTTTCCGACCTCGCGTCCCCCATGCGCGTGCCCATCTTGCTCGATGAAGCGGACGAGTTTCTCAATTGCGTGAGCGGGATACTCGAAAATCCCATTTATGCCTTCCGTGAAACCACGTACTACCCGTGTTTCGTCGTGAATTTGTATCGAAAGTTGATCATGTATCTTCGCAACGATGCACCGCCCTGGGTCACGATCCACGGCGCATACAGCGACAACTTGCACATGGTCGACGAGCGCTTGCCGTTTGGCGGGTATCGATGCACGACAACGGCCGTTCCCGTGGACCGCAGCAACGCGAACAGTCCCAAGGTCGTTTCCCCGTTCGTTCTCGCGTCGGGGCGATTCGACGTGGCGCCAAATTCCACGCGATGGAACGTGCACGCGCACATCATCGATCGCCAGCGCTTGTTTTCCGTCCATCCCGCGCACCCGGCATGGACAGAACCATTCATTGTCGTGAAAAAACCCGTGTTTCACATTTACCCCTTGCTCCAGGCTCTTGGCCCTGTTGAGATCGGCGGGGAGGTCACGATCGATCCAGGGGTAGACCACGGGTCGTGGATCAGCATGATCCCGTCGCTCTCCCATGAAACGAAGGAAATTGCCGTGCTCGCATGGTATTTCACCGAGGACTTGAACGCCGCTGGATCCCCGCTGCTCGTGGAAGTGACCGTCCCGCCATGGTTCAACATTGATGAAAAACAGGCCGTGTTCAAGGGCGCGAGCCATTGCGAGGTTAGCCCCGAAACGTGCAACGCGTTCGACGAATGGAAGAAAAATTGGGCGGACAAGGACGCGCTCGATGCTAAAGGCATCGATGCCCTGCTCAAGTACAACAAGAACACCTTCGAGCCGGAACCCGTGGAAAAAAAGGATCAGATCACGTTCAGGAGAACCCTGACCCTTGGTTCTCTCCACGAATGGATTTTAAAATACGAGTGAACACTGCACGAACGCGATCAGAATCATGGTCAGCGAATCCCCAACACGCTCGCGGCTTATTTCAGCCAACCTCCTGAGAGTCACCCGTCTTGGCGTGTTTCTATTTGGGGCGTATACCACGGGGTGGAACTTTTTTAGTTTAATTGGGGTCCTCATTGGTCTTTTTTATTACCTTGGCCTCCGGGATCCAGCATGGAAACGGCATGGAATAGTCCTCGCGTGGGACGCGGGGATTACGAGTTTTGTCCTTATCTTGATTGGGTTAAGCAACGCGACGGGAGGGCCAAGCATATCGTTGACATCTGTTGCGGTGAGCATTGGTCCCGGGGCACTCGCGACCTACGGGATTGTGTTTGCGGTATGGCAAGGGCGCGTGAAGAAGCGCGTTGCCGTGTCCTCGTGGGTGACGAGAATAACGAGGTTCCGGAACACTATGTCGCGTAAGGGGAGATTTGCACTAACGTTGGGTATTATCCTCGTGCCCGTTGCATTCTGGTGGAGTCTTAACGTGAACTTGAATGTCATCATAGACAATAACATGCGCCTCCTCTGGGTCCATGCTCCCTCAACCGTTGAAAATGGCACGGACTTTATATTTACGGTCGAGGCGTGGGATAGGTACGAGCGGGTGAGCGCGACTTACACGGGCACGACCAGCTTTGCTTTGCAATCATATAACTTGACAGATTATTCGTCATTGCCCGTGAGTTCAGCAAGGCTACCGGAAGCGTATACTTTTACTGGGCAAGCGCTCCCGTCTGACAAAGCGTATGAAATACGTGATGGCAAGGATAATGGCCTGCATGCCTTTTCAGCACGCATTGATACGCCCGGCATCCACTATTTGCTGATTAATGACTCGTACTCGGACAATGTCTACTGGAGCAACCCGATCATCGCCCAACCCCTTTCCCCGGCAGACTTGCGGGTATATTGGGGGGACATCCATGCTCATTCAGAATTGTCCGACGGATCGGGTAGTTCTGCCCATCATTACTTTTACGCCCGTAACGTCGCGTGTTTGGACTATGCTGCATTGACAGACCACGGCGAAATAATGCAATTCCTTCCAGGAACCCTCTACGACTTGGAACGCGCGTCGAATCTCGCCAACATTGACGGGCAGTTCGTCGCCTTTGGAGGAATCGAGTGGACACAAACCAGGACCGGGCATTTGACACTCGTGTTTTCTGGTGACCAGCTCCCGAGAAGTTCCCCGATCTCGTTTCTAGCCATCCCGTCTCCGAGCGACCTCTGGGCAACTCTGGACCAATTCACAGCCGCCACGGGGTGCCAGGTCTTGGTAATTCCCCACCACACCACGAGGGCAGAATATATACAGGACTGGACGTATCTTAACCCAAAGTACGTCAAGTTTGCGGAAGTAACCTCCGTGCAAGGGGAATGCCTCTTTGAGCAGCGGCACCCGCTGGAGCACCGGCCCTGCGGGGATCCGCCCGCAACCTATACAAGTGGTTCGTCCGTTATGGACGCGCTGATTATGGGCTATCACTTTGCACTAGCGGCTAATAGTGACGAGCATGATGGGCACCCGGGGCATTCATTGAGCCATACAGACGCATACGTGGGGCATCAATATCCCATGACGACATGGGTCAACCGGGTTGATTTGCCCTATCCTGGCGGCCTCACCGCCGTGCGATCCACGAACCTCACCCGGGCGGCAGTATTTGCCGGGCTCCAAGATGGGCAAATTTACGCCACCTCGGACCACGGCCGTCCTTTCATGGATTTTGCCATTAATGGCACGCGAGTAGGTGGAAATTCCACGCTAACCATCCCTAGTCCCACCGCAACTCGGGAAATTACCGTTATGATCGCCCAGGATGGTGCTCCCGCTGCCAATAAGAGACCAAATGCCGCTTCGATCACCCCAAATTGGGCGCCCAATTGGAATGTAACGATCCAAATCTTGAAGAACGGCAACCTGCTGGCCAATATATCCGTTACCACGCCCATCGCGCTCGTGACATATCTCGACTCGACGCCCGTTACCGGAACGTCGTATGGCGTGGAAAATTGCACGCTGATCAACGGGAGATATTATATCAACTCATTCAGCGACAACCCGATTGACCCCGCCACGTTGACTACCCAGAGCCAAGACTTTTACGTAATCCGCGCAGTGGGTGAAAATGGGCGGATAGTGTACGCCGGTGCGATATGGGTTGCGGCGTCCTAATCAGATAAGGGAACTGGTGCGAGCGAGCCGCACGTGCGAACCGCGCGTATCAGTAAAGTAAAAAGAGGGATTATTACTCCCATTTTTTCATAACCGTTCTCCCGCCCATGTAAGACTGGAGCACGTCGGGCACTCGGACAGAGCCGTCCTCGTTCTGGTAATTTTCCAGGATGCAGCAAATCGTGCGCTCCGTCGCGATGGCCGTGGAGTTCAGCGTGTGGAGGATGTCCGTTTCGCCACCGCGCTTGCCATATTTTATGTTCAGCTTGCGTGCCTGGTAATCCGTGCAGTTCGAGCACGAGACGAGCTCCCGGAACTTGTTGGAGCCCGGAAACCAACCTTCCAAATCATATTTCTTGGCAGCGTTGTCGTTCATTTCCCCGCTGGCAATGTTCACCACGCGGAACGGCAAGCCAAGTTTTTGGAAAATCTCTTTCGAGTTGCCTATCAATTCCTCGTGCAATTTCCACGAATCCTCGGGGTTACTGTATATGAATTGCTCGATCTTCTCGAACTCGTGCACGCGGAAGATGCCAAGCGTATCCTTGCCATGCGCCCCTGCCTCGCGGCGGAAGCACGATGAGATACCACAATATTTGAGGGGTAGCTTATCTGCGTCAATGACGTCGTTCTTGTGCAAAGCCGCGAGGGTCTGCTCAGACGTGGCGATCAAGAACAAGCGCGGATCCTCTCCCTTGATCTCGTACAAGGTTTCTTCGAAATCCGACAGCTCGGCGGCGCCCTTGATGGCATCATAGTTGATGAAGAACGGGGTCCACATGGGCTTGTATCCTTTCGAAACGAGAAAATCCACGCCGAAATGGATGAGCGCGATGTTCAGCAAGGTCAAGTCATTCTTCAGGTAATAGAACCGCGAACCAGCAATTTCCTGGGCTTTTTGCAGGTTAACGCCATCGACGGTTTCGACCAGCGCCACGTGGTTTTTCGGCTCGAATGCGAACTCGGGTTGCGTGCCGAACGTGTACACGGTAATGTTGCCCTCTTCCGTTTGCGCGATAGGCACGGACGCGTGGAGAATATTGCTCACCTTGTATCGAAACTCGTCGCGCTTTTTCAATGCTTCCTCCTCGTCAACCGCTTTTTGGTCGATCAAGGCCCCGATGTTTTTCGATTCCTCGGCGAGGTTCTGGATGTTTTGCCCTTTTTTCTTGAGCTGGCTGATGTCTTTTGATATCTTATTGCGCTTGGCGCGGAGCTCATCAGCTTCCTTGCGTATATCACGCCATGTATTATCCCATTCTATGACCTTGTCCACGAGATCGGGGTCCTTGAACCGGTCACGCTGCGATTTCCTGATCGCTTCTGGATTTTCCCTAAAAACCTTGATATCGAGCATAAATGCCTCACGTTTGCAATTCGACCATGTATCCATGAATCGAGGTTTAATAAGGTAGTGAAGGACTTAAATTCAATTCGTCGATTCGAATTGACTAAATCGCGAGCATGATGGTGACCTTTTCCCGCGATAGCTCCTGGACCTCGTTTTCCAGGTCCTCCTTAGCCGATTTCATCTTGTTCAAGGAATTAACGACATTTTCCTTCTCGTGTCCGAGATCCGCCTCGGTATGTCCCTTTTGCGTCGTTAAATCGGAGATTTTTTGCTTGATCGCCGCAATCTTTCCGGACGTGCCTTTCTCCTGGATGGCCTTGTTCAAGCCCTTCCGCTCGGCGACGATGCGGGTGTAGGTCTCGATCAATGGTTTCAGCGACCGCTGGTCCTTGATCGCGGTGATGATGTCTTGCGCTTTTTCTTTCTTGTCTTCCTTGAGCTGGATTTCTTCCTCGTCCAGACCCCCTGCCATGTTTTCAAGGATCGCCCGGAGTTTCGGGTAATCGGGACCATCGACGATCAAGCTTTCGAAGGAATTCTTGAAATAGTCCTTGATTTCTTTCTTGGTTATGAAACGCGGTTCTATCGATCCCGTTTCAAGGGCCTTTTCGAATTTCTTGGCACTCTTCTTGATCTTGCTTAGTTCGAGCTGGATTTGTTGCTTAACGTTATTCTCCTCGCGGAATAACCGGTTCTCGTCTTCCACTTGCGGATCGTGCTCCATGTCGATGAGCTGGTTTTCGAGCTGCACGAGATCCTTCTTCACGCGGTCAACGGTGGAAGTGAGCTCGTCGATTTTTTTCCGATCTTCCTTGTATTTATCAATGAGCTCGTCGATGCGCTTGATTCTATCCTTTAAATCTTCGGCATCCTTTGCTTCTCCATATTTCTCGCGGATGAAATGGTCGAGCTCCCCGTTCTGCGTGAATATTCGCGATATAGCTTTCTGGATGGCCTTTATTTCCTCTTTATAATCGTTACCGAATTTTGGAATCCATTTTCTGCCGTTTTCATTGTAGATCGTGAAGAGGCTTGACAAGAAATCGAACGTACTCTTGAGATCCGAATGCGTTATTTGTTCCTTGCCTGGCGATTCAAATTCCTTGAAGTGATTTTGCATGGCCTTGACGAACCGTGTCGCCGCCCTCGTGACGAGGTCATCCTTTTCCTTGGGTATCTTTTTCCCCATGCGGTCGATCTCGTCGGCAAGATACCGGATATTCTGCCCGATCTCGTCGATCATCTTCTTGCCGATTTTGCGCAGCTTCTTGAACTTCTCTGCCAAGACGCCGTCCAAGTACTTGCCGAGATCATCGAGCGGGATTTCCACAAGCGTGCACCATCCATGGCGTTTGCGTGAGCTTAAGAGCTGGTGCCTTTATTATGTTTCAATGCTCAATCATTTAACATTATTCCAGGTTTTTTCAATTCTTTCCTTGCGATGCACATGGCAAGCACGACCGACGTCGTTTTTCTGGTGCCCGTGAAGGCATTCAAGCAAGCCAAGTCCCGGCTCGTCGAGATTTTTCCGCCGGAAACCAGGCCGGCCATGCAAGAACGCATCGGAATCGCATTGTTCGAGGATCTCATGGACGTGCTGGTCACGTTCGTGAAAAAATACATTGCAAGCAAGGTCGTCATTTGCAGCCCCGATCCGGGGGTGAAAGCACGGGTGAAAGCTGCCGGTGCCAACTTCGTATTTCTTGACGAGGCGAGCATGGATCGAGGCGATCCTGAACACGCCGGGCTGACCGGTCTCGACAAGATCATCGCGTGTATGAACGATTTCGCGATCAATATCCTCGGGGCGAAGGGAACCGTGTTGCTCATGAACGATCTCCCGCTGCTCAGCGTGCATGCCCTCGTCGGCTTGTTCAAGAACATAGCATTGAAAAGCAGCTTCAAGAAAGTGTTGCTCTCGCCCTCCATGGGCAATGGATGCAACATGATCGCCCGGTTTCCACCCAACATCATTGAAACGCGATACTCGAGCAAACACGATCCCTCGTTCATCGAGCACTTGGCATTGGCCAAGCAAAAAGCCATGGATATCGGTATGAAAGCCGAGAAATTCATCGAGGTCTATAAAAATCTCGAAATTTACCTGGATCTCGATACCCCGGAGGATCTAATGAACTTGTACCCCTTGTTGAAGGAAGTACGCCCAAAATCACGGTTGTTAGCCGTCCTCGAGAGCCTCGATGTGGAAATCAAGAAGCGGGATAGCGATGACACGAGGCAAGTCAGCATCAAGGTCAATATGGAAAAATGGAAAAATGGAATAACCTTATTATAGGTTATCGAGAAAGTAATTTTAAAGTGAAGTAAACATGTTGGAAACCGAACCTCAAGTCGCTAGCGTCGTAGCTGAAGGCGAGATCTCCGACGAGGTCGATTACGCGGTCGCGATGTTCCTGGATAACGAACGCGGCTTTGGATTGACCGCTTGCAAGCCACGACTCGTTCAATTGAATGATGGCAGCCAGCTCATTATGATGAGCCTCGATTCGACCTTCCGAGGCGACGATAACAAGATTTACGGCTACGGCGAAGTCGGCCGGTTATACCTCGATCCAAACAACAACTTCGAGGTCGTTTTCTGCTCGCCGGCCGACGAGATCGAGAAGAACCGGAACGAGCTCGTGGAAACCGTCGAGCCCGAGGAGCGGTCCCGCGGAAAATATTAAATCATCTATTTTTTACGACACATCCCGTTTTTGGCACGAAATTTTTAGATCTTGATTGAACTTTTAGTGTGGCACGTCCTTCACGCGCAACTTGTACGCTAACTTGTTGACGATCCGGTGGATGAACGGCGTGAGCACGAGAATGATAATCATGTATTTTATGTCCAATTGGAAAAAACTTGCACCAAACCAGGAAAATAGCATTGAAAATAAGATGACACCCGCGATGAAGTCAAGCTGGTCGAGGACGGGTGCCGGCGCGCCTCGTGGGATGCGGAGCCGGCGCTTGATGAATGACCCGAGCAGATCGCCAAGCATCGCGCCGGGCGGGAACACGAGGGCCCGGACGATGGCGGGGATCGAGATCGTGACATACTGCTCGATGTCCCCGCGGGGCACGATCAAGGACATGTACAGGTCGTGCCACGCCAGGCTTGGCTGTAAAAAGAGCGGCGAAAGGAGCACCTGCACGATGCCACCAACGCAACCGATCGCGGAAGCGAGGAAGAAGCCCTCGAAGGTCTTGCCATCGCCGAAGATGCGTTGCCCAAGCAACGATTTACCGAAATCGATTGGATGGACTTTGCGATGTCTCGTGACCGGGACCGCGACAGCGTTTGCTAGATACGCGGGGAAAATGATCCACATGGCCAGGTAAAAGAAAAACAAGAAATCGAGGAAGAGGCGCGCATTCTCGAGCATGGTTGCAGTTCGAAGCGGCGGCATTTTTATTTTCCGGCCGGTTGTATTTTGGCTCGGGGAGGAAATCGGCCCTCATGGAGACGGGAAAGGTTTAACGACCACGGGATAACCTTCAAATCGAATGACTTGATACATGTCACTACCGCCCAGACGAATCTGTGCTTATACCGGCGATATCAAGATGGCCGACGCGACCAAAAAAATCGATATAGAGTGTCCGAGCTGCAAGAAATGTTACCAGATCGATGTACCAGTGAAAGAATTCGAGCAAAATAAATCGAAGGGAATCGTAACGATCGCGCTCGTTGCTCCGTGCAAGCATGCTTGCCAGATATTCGTTGATCCAAAATGGAAGTATCGTGGTGGGCAGGCGGCCGATATTGTGCTTGAATCTGGGAAAGTCGCGGCGATCGAAGCATCCGACCTGGGCACCGCGGATTCCAGCGAGCAAGCAGACATTGTATACAAGGTGGCTTCGAATATCATTTTGCTGGATGCCCGGGATTACGCGTGGATAAAATCTCTGGGTGCCGAAGAAAAGGTCGAGATCGCCGAGCTAGCGATATTGACGGGTGACAAGGAGGCTGCAAAAGGGATCTTCACCGACATCGCGGAATTTGCATCGGGCATCGACGACGAGGAATTCGCCGCAACTATGAAGGACCGGATCGAGATGATCGACGTCCTTTTCAAGCCGGGGGAATCGATCGATTACGAAGCCGTGCTGAACGAAGTCGAGGCCGCGACCAACGGCGACGCGTCTTCTCAAGGGAAAATGCGATACCTCGATCGTCTCGACAGCGTGTTGATCGACTTGAAGTTTGGGAACGTGAAGGGCGATTTATCCAACGACCAATTCGAATACAAGAAAAATCGGTTGCTCAAGCTCAAGGAAAAACTTGGCTGATCTTGTTCCACGTGTATCGGCCTCAAGAAGATTGAAGTTCTTCTCTCCGTGATGGTGCTGATAGTTTTTCCCTAAAAAATGCACATTTATTCTTCCCGTATTACGAAAAATACATTATCCGCCGGTATAATTACTAATAATTAAGACCCGATGACAGCATTCATGCTTTGCCGGGCACGGCATTGAATCCCGCGGGGAACGGTTGGCCGGCGCACCGGGTTCCCGCGATGGTTTCCCGGACTCCCAGTAAATTCCATAGGTTGCGCCATGAATTAGGCCCGCATAAGAGGAACCGAGAGGCAAGGCAACCATGGAGGATGCCAGCCCGCGGGATGGCATTTTTGTCGCGCTTTGCTGGGTTTAACGAAAATCTTAAATAGACAACGACCAATAATGACCACGTGGGTCGTTGAGTTATATACAAGCGGGACTTAACAGCTCATAAAGTACGACGGAAGTTGGATCGGACCCGGAATACGTGCGGAAAATACAGACCAGGCTCGCAACAATGGAGGAATCGGGGAAAATCGCCTCGTGGGCTCGGTCTTAGACCTAATATTATTTCCCACAGATTAGATTATTTTCCCACTCAGATTTTGGGTTACTCGATTAAATTTCCCACTTCTCCCCCACCCAAGGAGAAATCTAAACTCCAACAACCAAATTAACCGGACTGGATGGCCTGGACGGCACACTCTCTTTTACCCATGCAGGCGTCCTCGGTTCCTCCTTTCTTTTCCCTCCTTTCCCTCGGCTTACAAGGTACGAAGCGATAATAAGTAGCTTGCGATAAATGCACGGGAAGAAAATACATATCATGGCATTTTTACATAAAATGCGGCAACTTTTCTGGTCCCCCGGCGAGATAGCGGCTGCCAAGCCTTTCCAGAGTCCAGCAAGATGGTTACGACTCGGGCTGGTAGCGGGCATGCTTGGCATGGGCGCTCAATCCGCGTGGATTATCCCGCCCGATGACCTCATCAGCATAGCAAGCGATCCCGACCTGGAGATATTCGCGAACAAGGCATTGGGTTTCTCGCTTGGCATCGTGTTCTTGCTCGTTATGTGGCTCGTGGAAGCAGCGATCCTGGCATGCTTCAAGGTCAAGAGCATGTCACCTGCCATCAACGGCAGCTTCGCCGTCTTCGCTTTCTTGCCACTCATCGCCATTCCCATCCACGCGCTGTATCCGCCCCATCTCGGGCGTGCCGGTGACGTGGCGCTGATCTGGGTACTGATCGTGGGATTTCTCGCCTGGCATGCGGCCTGGCTCGGCATCTTGCTCCGCGGCGGGCACGTGGACACGGCCGGGCGTGGGAAGCTGTCATCGAGGAAGGTCGCGCTCATCGCTTGCGTGGTGCTCGCGGTCGAGATTGCCGGGGGAATGCTGTTCCTGGCCAACATGCCCACGTTGTTCAGGTCAAACATCAACGAGTTCTTCTGGATGTGGTTCTGATGGCACGCGTGGCACGAAATTCGTGGAAACCGGTGGCGATAAAAGCGATCCCGCTGGTGTTCATGCTTGTGATGCTCGGGTATAGCATCTTGTCCGTCACGGTTCCCATCTTCTATAACCGTTACTTCCAAGCGCGTGCCCAAGCCTATGCAGGCGAGCGTGTCGTCTTCACGAGCTACTTTTACTGGTACAAGGCCACGGGAACCACCGGTTTCGCTCCTCACGTGGTTGACGTCTGGTCGCAGGCCAACCTCGACAAGATCGGCAATGCCACGTTCCCCGAGGGCTGGCCAGGCCCCACGGATCCGATGGATTGGGTGATCAACCGCTCCGGGACGTTGTATCACGACGCGCTGTCGGAGCATCCGCCGGCACAGGCGCCCTCCTACTATGCAAACGGCTCGGTCATTCCCGGCAGCCTCGTGAACGGCACGATGGAGAACATCACGTCATGGTTCGACTGGATGAACCCAGCGTGGCATGAATGGGAGATCCGGTGCATGATGCGGGCAGGCATCGACGTGTTGATGCCGGTCTACTGGTACAACGGGTTACCACCTTGGAACTGGTCGATCGAGGGCCTGGAGCAGCTCGTGTCGACCTGGAATGCCATGCCCGCGAAGCTCGTGGCGGAGGGCCAGGCCACGTCGCTCAACGACGCGAAAAACAACGTGCTGCCGAAGATCTGCATGTTTTTCGACACGACGTGCCAGAAATGCCTGTATTGCAACAACATCAGCGTCACGACTGGCACGCCCTATGACGTTTGCTGGAGCACGCTCCGGGGTGCCGACCTCGACGACCCGTATTGGCAGGAGATGTTCTGGCAGTCGATCGCCGCGTTTTTCGACAGGGTCGACCCGGTCCAGCTGTTCACCGCGCCCGACGGCAGCAACGTGGTCTGGCTTTACGGTACCGAATGGTTCTCGGACGTCGGGTCCTCGGTCCTCGGCTATTGCAAGGCAAAGTTCCAGGAACGGTTCAACCGCATAGTCATGTTCGTGGGGTCCAAGGGCTGGGTCAAGGCAGGTGTCGATGTCGTGTGCCCGTGGGGGGCATGCTGCCCGGGCCCAGTGTTACCCGCCGAGCGAGGTATTCCGGTCGGCGAGGTGTCGCCAGGCCTGTACTGTTTCGGCGCTGGAAGCACTGGCTTCGTCCCCCGTACAGACGAGAAGTATCTCCAGCACTGGCAATCTGTTCTGGATGCCTACCCCGTGTGGGTGCACGTCGAGACGTGGAACGAGTTCCACGAAGGCACCCACATCGCGTGGTCCCAGGAAAATGGTTATCGCTGGATCGACCTCACGCGCGAGATGGTCGACGAGTTTCACGCCATGGCAGGTATCGCGCCCCCGGTTTCCATCAATGTCCCGGCCTTCGCCATCCCTCTCGTCTTGCTTGCCGGGCTGGTCGGAGTGGGCTTTGCGAAGCCCTGCAAGGCCACCCGCGTATAGTTTCAAAGAGCCAGGCATGCTATTGGTTATGTCGTGCTATTGTTTCATCTTGAGAAGCATCTTCAACAACACGCCTGCCCGGCCGAGCCTTCCCTTCTTCTTTTCCATCAACAAGTCCTTATATGCATCGAGGTTGACCGGCGGGATATAGTCCGCGGCATTGCGAACGAGGCGCGCCGCTTTTTTCTTGCATGTCGGCACGCACAACCCGCAACCGATGCAACGGGCTTCGTTTATCTGTGCTTTCTTGCCATCGCCGATCGTGATCGCGTCCATCTGGCACCGTTTCACGCACGTGCCGCATCCTATGCAAGACGCGCTATCGATCGTGGCATGAAAATTGCCATGGACAAAATCGGCAGGTCGTGGAACCGATTTCAGCATGTGGAGAAAGCCGCAACAGCACGAGCAACAAGAGCACATCCACCCGGGATTTTGCGTGTTCTCAGGCTGCAGCACGAGCCCGTCCATTTCGTTCTTCCTGGCAATCTCCATGGCCTGTTCTTTCGTAATTTCGCGCGCGATGCCGACCTTTATCGTAGAAGCTGCATAGTCATTAAATACCATGCACGATTCAAGGCGATCTGTTTTTTTGCAGCCGTCGTGGTACAGCTTCGACCCCAGCCTGCACATGCAGTGCAAAACGCCGAATTTCGTGCAAGAGTTGATGATGTGATACAATTCGTCGTATGTCGCAACTCCATGTTCCGGGGTGAGGCTTGCCTCGATCGGGATTTCACGAAACGGTCGTCGTTCCGCGCAGAACATGTCGATGACGTACTTGAACATGAAATCATCCGTGTTGTCGTGCAGCGTGGCAATGGAGCCCTTGTCCCGATATTCCCCGAGTATTCCATATTCAAGCATGCCCGGAAGGAACGGATGTAAATAATACCGTGGCTCCCCGTCACGTTCGATTTTCATCACGCCACCGTGTCGTTCCATACTCTCCAAGGCGGATTGAACGGTTTCAAGTGACATGCCCCCGATGCGTTCGTGGATGGTCTTTATCGATTCCGGCTTGTAAGACATGTGTATGGCAACCCGGACCTCGTCTTCATTCCTAAAAATAAACTTGAGCACGTTCCTGTAGGATCCGGACCGCGTGCGGGGAAACCCGAGCGGCATCTTGTCCAGGTGCTTTTGCAGCGCGTCGTATGCGGCGTCATTTCGGGCAACCACGAGAATCATCCCTTCCTATGGATGTCGCAATATCCTCTTTAAAGCAAATAAAGCTTCGTGGGTATCTTTATCGAAATAGCGATATCATTTTAGTCACACCTTGATTCTTCGATGCCGATCTCGTCGGGTTACATCACAAAACTCAAAACTCATAAAGGCCAAAATTGTGACGATGTCTGTCAATTTCGAATTTAAATGGTGATCGAAATGTCGGACAGGAAAAATTCACTAGCGTGCATCGCCCTCGTCATTGGACTTGTTGGCGTTGCATTTGGAGGATATGCGGTTTTCACTTCGATCAATAACTCGTATGTATTGCCGAAGGCAAGGGCTTATGTTGGATTATCTGGACAGGCTCTCTCCAACAGTGGAAATGCAATGTTGAATTTCACGAACATCACTTATGATAGTCACGGTGCGTTTAATCTCACATCGGATTTGTATGTCGTTCCCGAGACCGGGTACTATCAGGTGATTGCACAATACGCTGTTGAGGCCGTAGATGGCGACTTTTTCAAAATCTATATCAAAGGAAATAGTACCATTTACTCTTCGCGGTCATATACCGCATCGGCGACCACCAATACTTTCACCGTGGCTATTGAAGATATATTATCGCTAGTAAAAGGAAGTTCCTTTTCAATCTGGACGTATTCTTATCACGTGGCTGCAGGTTCAAGGGACATCTTTGCAGCAGAAGCCTATACATTCGTCTCGATCGTCAAAGTGCCTTAGAATCAACATTAAACCTGAGAGCATTCCAAAATCTTTGGAACTCCAAGATTTCTTTCTTCTTTTTTTTTCTTTGCTTCCGTGCTCTAAGGCGAGTTTCCAAAATCCAGCAAAAAAAGTCTGCCTATCAACTTTCATTCAATCCAAATCCATCCCGCATCAACTCGCCGAATTTCACCATAAACCGAGTGGCCGGCCCGCCATCGACGACGTCGTGATCCACGCTCATGGTCACGCACATCACCTCCCGGATCTCGATCTTTCCATTCACGACCGTCGGCCGTTCATAGATGCCCCCCAGGGTCATGGTCAAGGTGGACGGCGTGATCGGGATGGCAAAACCGGCATAGCCTTTCTCGAACATGCCGATTGCGGTCAAGCCCACCGTTCCTGCGATTTTCTTGTGGTAAAAGGGATCTTTCAGGATCCTCCGCCAAATTGCGTGGCGGATAAACCGCGGTAACTTGAGGTATATGTTGCCCCGATTTGCTTTCGGGCCTTTCTGCAAGTCGGCCTTTTGTGCGTTACGGATCTCGTCGTTGATCTGGCGGAAGCTCTTGGTATTTGCCGCTCGCACGATGTAGGTCGTCGGCATTTTCTTGCCTTCTATCGCGGGGTGGTCGCGTTCGACGATCACGTTGATGTCAACGTCATCAAAGATGACGACCTTGTCTTTCTTCATTCGGTACGCATGCATGAACTTGTAGTCCTCGACTGCTTTTGCCAGGCACTTGATGACGTAAGCGGTAAATGAAAGGTTCTCGCCTTCTTTTTCCTTCTGGTCTCGAAACCATGCTCGTACCTTGGAAATATCGATCTCCCCGAGCCCGTGCACGATATGCTTTTGCGCTCCCGCCCACATCAAGTCTTCAACGCCAAGTCGAACCGGCGGGAAAGATTGTAGTCGATGGGCCATGTTGACATTCTCGAGGTCGCCACCACGTTTCATGAACAATTCTTCAGTGAAGAAGGTTATTATTCTATCGATATCTCCGCACGCCATCTATTCGGATCAAGCCTCCTTGCATTACAAGAAGAGTTGCGAGTTACCGCTGGGCGCCTTCGTCGTTGACCCGAGGGACCTTCTGTTTTGAGTTTCATAACATTGATCTCCGTTCTTGATTCTCGTTACAAGCACTTGGCGATGCTAGATTTTCAATTTCACGTTGGATGCTCTTGGCATTCGGTTGAGTAATGGTTAGATATCTATGAACATTCATTGTCGGTGTCTTGCTGGTGTTTTTCTCGAAAGGATGATACTTGATTATGAACGACCAGTCCCACACTCCCTTGCTGATCTGGGGTGATGCTATCCCGTCCACGAATGTCGGCCTCGCCATCAAGGAAAGTGGATGGCGAGCACGGAAAGGGCTTCGTATCAAGGCATTGGAAATCCCGAGCATCGACCCGTATACCATTGCATCTGACAAACCCCGGCCGGCCATGATCGTGGCACCCGGTGGCGGATACGCGGGTCGGGCGCCGCACGAGGGCGCGCCCATCGCGATGTGGTTGAACTCGATGGGCATCCCGTCCTTCGTGCTCAACTACCGGGTTTACCCGTTTTTCTTTCCCGTCCCGTTTTTGGACGCCCAGCGCGCCGTGCGATACCTCCGCCATTATGCCGCCCGTTTCAACATCGACCGGGACAGCATCGGGATGCTTGGATTCTCGGCAGGCGGGCACTTGACGTCTATGGTCGGCACGCTGCAGCGGCGCGATTGGTTCCCCGAAGGGTATCACGATGATGCAATCGACAGCGAGCCCGACGCTTTGGCGTGCATGGTGCTGTGTTATCCGCTCATCAATATGGACGCGAACGCGCACATCGGCTGCCGTGCCAAATTCCTGGGGCGGCATCCAGATCCAGGTCTCTTGCCCTTGCTCTCCACGGAGCAACAAGTTAACAAAGCGACGCCGCCGGCATTCATCTGGACGACGCGTGACGACCAGGCGTTGCCGCTCGTGCACTCGACCTCGTTCAGCGATGCCCTTGCTCGGTATGGCATCGATCACGAGCTCCACGTCTTCGAGCACGGCGCGCACGGGCTTGGTCTCGCGGAAAATGATCCTGACGTGCACCAGTGGACCACGCGGTGCCACGATTGGTTGTCACGCATCGGTTTTGCCTGATCACTTCATCTAAATAACATCACGGAACATCAGGTAAAAGGTAACATCACGGATTCTCTCGAATCCCCTCGTCGCCAAGCAAGCCGTGGTGACGAGTTCCAACAAGCTGCGCACGTACTCGTCTGCAAGATTTTTCCTCGATGATGACTTGCTCCCCATCATCGTGAACGGTAAACTTGGAGGTGGATGGTGAATGGTGGAAACGTTCAAGGGACGGGCACTCATCCCGGGAAAACTCAAACGCCGCATCATCATGATCGACGGTACCGTGACCGTGCACTGATTTTTTCTTTTTTGAATCGAGATCACGTTAAAGAATCCCCTTGCCGAGCAAGCAACGATCATCATGATTTATGCCATTATGATATTCTCCGATGGTGGGATTCTCCTGTATGATGCCTTGTTCGAGAAGATCACGATTCAAGGAGATTTGATCGCAGGCTTTGTCGGTGCATTGAATCAATTCGGCTTGAAGCTTTTTCCCGGAGAAGAGCTCGAGGATATCGTTTTCACGCGGCATCACATGTGCTTATCGAAACATAAAATCATGGAAAAGGAGATTATCTTGCTCTTTGTGCACGATCCAAAGATGAGCCATGTCGATATCAAGAAGATCACGACGCAACTTTACATGGAACTTCGCAACAAGTTTGGACTCCTTTTGCAAGACCCGTTAATGGAGCGCTCCAAGCTATTCGCCCTCGACGAGTTTATCGAGAAGACTTTCGTCAATGAGCGGCGGAGCGAGCGATTACTGCCGCGGGGACACTGAAATTGTTGCACAAACTGCCACATCGTTTTTTTAACCTTCCCGCAATATGTATCTCATGCCTATCAAATACGAAGAGACGTATGATTCATTAAAGCGTCATCAGCAGCCGCAGTGGCTCGACGATGGCAAGTGGGGCATCTACTTCCATTGGGGTGTGTACTCGGTGCCCGCGTTCGGCAACGAGTGGTACCCGAACATGATGTACCGTGGTTTTATTTCCCCTATCTGGGCACATCACGTCGACACGTTCGGGCCCCTGGACGAGTTTGGCTACAAGGATTTCATTCCCAAGTTCACGGCGGAAAAGTTCGATGCCGACGCGTGGGCGAAACTGTTTAAGGAATCGGGTGCAAAATTTGCTGGACCTGTTGCTGAGCACCACGACGGTTTTTCCATGTGGGATTCGAAGGTCAACAAGTGGAATGCCAAGAACATGGGACCGAAGCGGGACATCGTCGGTGAGCTGGAAAAAGCAATCCGCAAGCAAGGCATGCGATTCATCTGCACGTTTCACCACGCCAATCTCTGGTACTTCTACAACCATGACCCCGGGCTCGACACGGGCGACCCGAAATACGCGGATTTCTACGGCAAGCCACACGCTGCAACAAAGGGCATCGGGTACTCGGACCCGCGCCTCGACCGCCCCGATAAGGAGTTCAACGAGATTTGGTTCGCCAAGCTCAAGGAAGTCATCGACGCTTACAAGCCCGATCTCATCTGGTTTGACTTCTGCCTGAGGCGCATCCACGACAAGTATAAGCGCAAGCTCGCCGCATACTACTACAACAAGGCTGAAGAATGGGGCACGGAAGTCGAGATCATCTACAAGGACTTCAATATGCCGCCCGGCATGGGCCTGCTGGACTACGAGCGCGGCCGCGCCGACAAGCTCACGCATTACAAGTGGATCACGGACACCTCGATGGGCCGTAAGAGCTGGTGCCACATCGAGGGCGAGGAATACACACCGATTTCGGCCTTGATACACGCGTTCATCGACCGCATTGCAAAGAACGGGTATCTATTGCTCAACTTCGGACCGAAAGCGAACGGTGAAATTCCTACGGAAGTCCAGCAGAATTTCAAGGAATTCGGCCGCTGGTTGAGCGTCAACAAGGAAGCCGTGTTCGGGACGACGCCGTGGGTGGTCGCCGAGGAAGGCCCGACGCGGATGGATAAGGATGGTGGCTTCAACGATGACCAAGACTACACACGGTCGTACACAGCGGAGGACATACGGTTCGTGACAAAGGGTAATGCGGTCTACGCGTTCGCGCTCGGTTGGCCTGCAAATGGCGAGCTCACGATCAAGACGCTGACCCAGCCACCGGCACCGAAATCGGAGTTCCCGGAAGAACCGTACATCGTCGAGGACTCCGACATCGCGTCGATCCACTTGCTCGGCAACAGCGTGCCGTTGAAGTGGAAGGTCACGAACCACGGCTTGAAGATCCAGCTCCCCGCGAAAAAGCCTTGCGATCACGCGTATGCCTTCAAGATCACGTGGGCGTGAATGACGGGCTTTACCCGTGGCGACGTTGCGATCCAACGGGTCTCATTTTCTTTTTTAAACTTGAAAGGTATAAAGAGGCGGGATGTAGAGTTGAATCATATGGCAACGATATTCATAAAGGTAGTCTCGAAGGTGGGAAGCGGCGACGTCCTCCTCACGGTCATGGTGAAAAAAGGAACTCTCCAGGATACCCTGAAGGCTGTTGTTGAAGGAAAAACTGTCACGATAGCGAAAATGGGCTCCAGGACCATCGATCCCGGCGCTGGTCCTCGCGGTGCGAGTATGATGAACCTGAACTGGGTGAAGGAAGCAAAGGAAGGGTCGATCCTCCAGATGAAGGTACTGGGAGCGGATTTACCGACGTTGAAAAAATACGAAGGAAAAATGCTCGATTTTCAATAATATTGCGTTACGTTCTTCACCAGGCCGTGATGGTGCGACCGCGCATGATGGATGCAGAAAAGTGGAGTGCCGCGGTCAACGCGGCAGGTCTCGGCTTCCACGGGATCGGGATAGCATGGCTGTTTTTCCAGGCGCCAGTGCAAGAGAATATTGTCAATCTTATTCTCGCCGTGGTGTTTGCGATCACGAACATCCTTTTTTGGATCATGCAGATGACCTATCACCTGGTCCGGAAACCGGAAAAGGAGAAGGAGATGCTGCGGCGGGTGGATCATGTAACCGTTTTCTACTTGGTTATTGGTTCATTTTCGCCTGCTATCTCCCGTTACGGTGCCGGCGTGATGATCCCGGTAGCCCTGGTGACGTTGTGGTGTTTAGCGATTGTAGGCACGATGTTACGATTGTTCTGGGCTCGGATTCCCCGCGTGTTCACGCCTATCTTCTCGTTTCTTATGGCCGTGGTCTGCATCGTGTCGATGATTATTGCTGTAACGGCGATCCCGGTTCCCGGCATCATTATCTTTATCGTCGGCTCGGTGCTCCTGATAACCGGTGGCGTGGTCTATGCCATCAAGAAACCCGATCCGGTTCCCGGCACCTTCGGTTCCCACGAGGTGTATCACGTACTCGTGTTGGCTGGGGCGATCCTCATGTATTTTCTCGTCGTCATAGCGCTGGTTTCGTGATGCTTGAACTTCATTAAAAACAAGGAATTAAAGCATTCAATGGTTGAGCATATGGATCAACCTGGCCATGGTGATGAACGCGTCGTTCACGTGATCGCCAGTCAATGCTGACGTGAGTACCACGTCGCATTTGAGCTCGGCTTTCAATGCAGCGATAGAAGCATCGTCGACTTCTCGTTTTTCTTTCAAGTCGAGCTTGTTGCCGATGACGATGCACGGCACAGTGCCGATCGTGGAAACAACATCGTCGTACCAGGCCTTGACGTTCTTGAACGATTCCTTGCTCGTCAAGTCGAACACGATGAACACGCCCTTTCCCCCTTTGTAAAAGTTCTTCCGGAACTTGTTGAACTTGGCCTGGCCTGCGATATCCCAAATTACGAGTCCCACCTTGATGCCATCAAACTCAACGTTTTTCTCGCTCAAGTTGGTTCCGATGGTGGGCAAGTATGTCTGGCGAAAAGCCTTGTCCGTGAAGTGGAGCACGAGAGACGTTTTTCCGACGGAACCATCGCCGAGAATCACGAGCTTGAACGCGAATTCATCCCTGCTCGCTTCCGACTCATCGCTCGCGAATGCACGAGTTTTTTCGCCCCCGGTTTCTTCCTTTTCCAACACTTCGAGGAGGCCACGCAACTCGTCCGACATGCTCCCCAGGAGCGTTGTATAATGGGTTTTCGGGGCTTTTTTTTCCTGGAAACTCTTCGCGACCTTGGCGTACTTGTTAAAAACTTCCTCGAATTGCTTGATATACTTGTAATAAATCGTGTCCTCGGCCTCATCAAAAAGCAGTACCAGGGCAGCTTCCCCGATGCCGCCGCGCAGTTGCGGGTCGTTGAACTTGATGAAGCGAACCAGGGACTTTATGCCGAAGGCGGGGATTGGGATGGTGGCAATCGCTTGCACGACCTCTTGCATATTGCTGGCGATGTTCATGACCATCATGGGCACCTTCTCTTGCAATTCCGGGGGTGAGAGATCCGCGGGCTGGCATACTTTTGCTATGGGCCCAAGTTTTTCATCAAAAACCGTGTAGATGAGTCCTTTCACGCGAGATTTTTTAGCTGGTTCGGCGATCGAAAATCACCAAGAATACTTATTTAATTTTAAACGAGGTACTATTTATTTGATTTTAAACGAGGTACGCGGATCGTATGTCCGAAAAAATCAGCGCATTCAAGGAATTCCTGGAAAAGGGAAAGGCGTCACTGGAAGCCAATAATTATTACAATGCCATAGCAAATTTCAACATCGCCGAGAGGATCTTGTCCGATATCCAAGCTGCCGGTGCTATCGTCGACAACAATGACGTGGAATTGCTGGAATCCTTGAGTTCCAAGGCAAAAGAGGCTAACGACCGCCAAGGACGGGAAGCAAAAGAAAAAACTGCATCCCAATTAGCTCGATTGAGATCCACGGAACCCGTTGCAGCTGCTGGCGCAAAAGCAAAGAAGCCAAAGATCTTGTCGATCTTCCTCTTCGGCCTGGACGCTGCCGGCAAAACGACCTTCGTTGATTACATCAAGCAGGAAAAATTCCTGGACCACGCGCCGACCGTCGGCGTGAGCATCTCCCGCATCGCGCTCGGGGGTGTCCAGTTCGTGTTCAACGATGTGGGTGGCCAAGAAGCATACCGCACCAACTGGCGAAATTACTGGAAAAAACCAGACCTGTTGGTCTTCACGGTCGACGCTAGCGATGCTGCCCGGTTTGATCAGGCCAAGGCTTACTTGTGGGACGTGGTGAAAAGCCCGGAAGCTGCGAAATTGCCGCTGATCTTGCTATCCAACAAGATCGATCTCCCCCCGGCAAAAACCATTGAAGAAGTGAAAGATGCATTGGCGATCGCATCGATCACAGACCGGATGGTCGGGCCCTTCGATATTTCCGTGAAGGAGAATCGCAACATAGAAAAGGTTCTCAACTTCATCGCGAGCATCGCGTTAAGCGACCAGGCGTTGCGGCAATTCGTCGATGAAAAAATCGCCCGTCTCAACCGCAATTACGAGGAAATGTACAAGGCGTATGTCGAGGAAGCAAAAGTCCTCGAAACCGAAGGGAAAATCGACAAGGCACTTGACCGGGTCTTCAAGGCAAAATCTATCAAAGAAGAATTGTTCAAGCAAGGATTCTCCAAGGCAAACAAGGAAATAGTCAAGTGTAGTGCTTGGCTTGCCAAGCTGCAGGGTATGAAAAAAGCATGAGTGAATTCCGGGACATTTTTCCTACTGGAACGCGCAAGCGAAAATCATTTTAATTCTTTACCATAAAAGGAATGGAATCTTGATTCCTATGCGAATCGCATCTCTATCGACCGGGATAAAGAAATATCATGCCGATTTTTTTTCGATGCTTGGCACCGTGATAATCCTGGCCATTCCCACGGTGACCATTGGCACGCTCTTGCACGAGCTCGGCCACGGCATCGCTGTAATATTGTTTGTCGACCCGAGCAGCATCGTAAACATAAACTTGCACGGGTACATGACCGCAGGTTTTTGGGTACAGTTCTGGTGGCAAGATTTTATACTGGGCATTAGTGGCATTGCTGCCAGCCTGATCTGCGCGGCGATCACGTGGAAGCTCGTCCTGCCCCGGATCAAGAAGGACAACGCGTATCTCCGGCTTTTCTTCATCATTTTTATCCTTTACCAGGTTATCCTTGGCCCGCTATACGCGGCAGCTGCAATTTTTCAATACTTCTATCCCTACTTGGATACCGTCGATATATCATCATCGGCAGAATGGGCACTCCGTTTGGTCAATTTTCCGCTGAATCTCACGATTATCATCACCATCGCCGGGATTGCAATCTCCAGCGTGATGCTGGTGCGGATTTTTCGTGCCTTCCAGGAGGACATCAAGAAATCGATCGAGGACATCATTCACCGTTCGCTGGATAAGAAAACAGCGAAGGATGGCGCGACGATATTCTGGATAACCGTGTTTGGCATCGTCGCGGTATTTGGCTCGTTCCTGCACTACTTGAAGGTGTTTTGGGGGATGTATCCGGATTATAGTTCGATTCCTTTTAATATCGTCGCCTTGGTGGGCACATCGAGCCTCCTCTTGCTCGCGTTTTACGTGAACCGGAAATACATCCAGAAAAACTCAGTGACGTGGCACGGCAAAAACCGGCAGGTGCTCGCGATAGGTCTTTTGTGCATGATCACGCTGATGTACGTGGATTCCATCGACTTGACCTTGCCACATTCGTTATCTTTTTATTCGTATGATAATGTGTCCGACGTGAGATATCTCGGCACTGCTAATAACATATACAAAATGTACAGGTTCCAGAACAGTTCGGACATCTACGGTCTGAACTACATGGATGAGCTAGGCGTGCGACGGTTCAACACCTCCATGTTGCTTTGGAGCGAGCCCCTCGTGTTCCTCCGCAGTTACGATCTCGATACCTTCATCGGGAGTTACGACGCCTGCCTGGATAACGATGGTCACCTCTGGATGTTCTACGTGAAATATCCCGAGTCATTCGAGGCGCCGCTCCAGCATTTCTCGCTGATCGTTGATGCGTGGAACCTCTCGGGGTTTGATGGTGCTTACCACGAGCCCGCGGTTCATCTCAACGTGTCGATGCCGGGTTTCACGATCAACTTGAACTTTTCCATGATGGTGAAGTATGACGAGACCCGGGATGTTATTTGGAACTTTTTCATAAGCGAGAACGCGTCATTATACCAGACCGCGTTAAACCTGACGGATTTCTCGTGGTCGACCCCGTCGATGTTCTCACAAACATATGAATGGAGTTTGCACACGACTTACGTATATTATCTAGGTAGCGTGCCCTACGTGGTCAACAAGATGAAGCGGGACGTGTTCATGACGTTCAACCTGGATGCCTCGGTGGACATGTGCATTCCCTTGAACCCTAGTGGTTGGAATAGGACATCCATGTTCCGGATAACGACGTATCCGGGCCCCGCATTTATGGCCAACTGGAGCGATCCCGTGTATGCTTGCGAATACGGTACCGTGTACAGCGCGGGTGATCGATTCGTGCGGCTGTATTACGATGATCGCGACACGTGGCTGGACATTTTTAACTCGACGTGGGCAGCTGCCAACATGGCCGTTCGCGTGACGAAAACATATGCATATGAAACGTCCTGGTTTACCCGGTGCGGTGGAACAGGTTACGTGCTTTCATTTGGATATTACGATGATCACGTTCACCGGGCAGCCGATGCCACGCTGGCCACTTGGAACGACGTCACGCCTCACGTTGCTTGAACATCGAACCCCGAGCAAGAAATGGGATTAATGCCCTTTTCTCGAGCGGGCCTTGATTTTTGAAAAGATCTCCACGATGGAAATGGCAAGGATCGTTCCGCAGACAATCAATCCCAGCAAGGGCTTATTGAAATTCTTCCAGAAGTCCCACAAGAGCGGATACGTAAATTGCACGACCCGGATCACATATCGTTCCTTCGACGCCTCGTTCAAGAGATCGTGCAATCGCACGACGACGCCGTCGCCGAACTGTTCTTGCAATTTATAGATCGGCGCGTGGAAAATCTCGGTGATGCCGGCGGCTTGCGCGATGAGGCAATCATCAACGTAACGCTGGAACCCGGTTTCGTTGTTGGTGTAATACGTTGCATCGTTGCTAATCCAGCCCAGCAACATCGATTGGCCACGGCTGCCGAGTTGCTGTATCTGCTCGACGCAATCCCGGTAGCACGCGAAGCCCCCGGCCGGGTCGTCATTGTGATATGACATTTGCCCGTAACGGACGTTCGGGAGAGTCGTGAATGGCAGTGTCGGATTCGCGTGGTAATCCTGGTCGCTGTCGATGTATTCGCTGAAATCGCTCGGGACCAAGACCACGTAGACCTCCTTCCCGATATCGAGGGCGTGCTGGAACACGCCCTCATAAGCAGCCCTCGCAGCGGCATACAAGGTTTCGTTCTGCTCGTTCAACCAGTACCAATATTTCTTGAGGCCTCCCCACGAATCGGGGATGAGGCTCCCGGGAAAAAGGGGGATGTACCCGGGACGGTTAAGCGGGGATTGCGGGAACTCTTCTTGCTCGCAGTCGAAGCTGACGCCCAGGAATTGTTGCCAAAGCGAGGAAGCCCAATCCAATGCCTGGATCGCACGGGGAACGACGTTCAAGTAATTGAAAACATGTGAATACTCGCCAAACGCGTTAACCTGGAGGTAGAACTTGACGTTCCAGTAATCGTACAATTGAAACATGTAGGTCGAGCCAATGTCAGCGAACGGGTCAGCGTCGTAGATGTAATCCCCGAACCTGTTTTCGATCACGGTCGCGTTGGTCTCGCCCAGCATCTGCAGCACCGGCCAGTTCCGGATGTACGTGAACGTGATCGACACGTTGGCCGTCGTGATGGGGAGCGGAGCGGAGAGGGTGACCGTGCCGTTCGGGTACGAGCGGGCACCCTTCGTGTAGTTCATGTAGTTGGTGACGGTATCCGGTGGAAGGTAGACCGTTTCGACGCGAGCGATCGAGCCGTTGCCGAAATCGGACGAGGCATTGAAGATGCTGCCCGGCGTGATCAGCAATGTCCAGTTGTTGACAGGCATGGTCTCCTTTGTAACGGGTGTTTCAAGCAAGGTCGGCCCGCCCCAATAACTGCTCGTGGTCCTGGCGGTGGCCGGGGCTTGGACTGTCACGGTCATCCAGAACGAGTTCATGGAGGCTACCCCGAGTCCCGCCGTGCAGATGACCACGATCATGGCCCCGGATCGCAAGAATTGGCGCCGTTGTTGCAACGTGAATGGCTTCGACGCTCCGTTCCGGGTTAATTTTTTCGAGACGATCGATGCTTCGATAACCGCCAAGATATTAAAACAAGCGAGCCCGATCTCCACGAGAAACAAGAGGATGCTAAAAGGACCATTAAAAAAAAGTGCCAGCGCGAGGAATACCAAGGCGTTGGTGAATTGAATCCCGTTGCCGATCCCGGTGTATAACCGGGTATTTTTTCGGAAACAAAACAAGGCAAACCCAGAAAACACGAGTCCCAAGCACATCACGTAAAACTCCCCGATGATAGCCGTGAACAGCGCGCCAGATACTGCAAAGAAATACAAATATTGCACGGCCATCAGCCCCCATATCAAAATGTTGGTGATACCGCTCGCGCGTATGAAAAACGGCAGTTTTTTCCATCGCAGTGCTTCTTGCTCGGCCATGCTACAGAAATCGAGCTTAAATTTTATATGCTTTCATGAGCGCAATGGTGGGTAATATGGCATCGAATTCTATGCGGATGTAAATATAAATTATTTGAGACCAATTTTATCTTGCGTAAGCCACTTGATCGAGGACTTGAACCGTGGACTATAAATTCCGCGTGCAATGCCCCGCGTGCAAGGCATTTTACCGATGCAAGCTCGAAGACTATAACAGCACCGAGCTCAACCCGGACGGGACGATCGCAATCGCGATACGTCCAGATACTTGTCACCATTTTTTCATGGTCTACCTGGATGCGAAGCTGAATGCACGGACGACTCAGCTGATAACGGAAGCCAAGGTGGATATATCGTTAATCAGGTCCGACCCGGAAAACTTGCTGCAGAAAGAGAAGGATTTGAACGAGAAACACCAGGAAGCCTTAAAGCGGGGGGATCATGCACACGTAGACGAGCTTTGGCAGGAGCTCAAGCGAGTGCGCAAGGAAATCACGCGTGTCGGCCTCGATTGAGCAGCTGAAAGGCGAAGACTTCTTTGTTAAAGAACGGGTAGATCGAGATGCCAGGTAGTCCCCACCTAACGAACGGAACGAATAATGTCCATTAACAAATTAGAAAATAAATATAATAAATTAGTTTTGTGGAAAGTCAATTACCATGATATTTCAAAGTGATTATTCGCTTATATTGCTGGGATTTTATATTGCCCTCATTTTGGTTCAGCTTTTGTTTGGATCTTGGATTCTTTTTATTTTTTTGCAAGGAAAAAGGAAAGCCCACGTTTCAGCCCCGTTTATCCTCGCGATGAGCTTGTTTTTTCTCTTTCTCACGGTTGGGCGCGTGATTTTTGCATGGTTTGATTTCGTGCTTACGAATTTTGATGACACCACATATCCAACTTATGCAGGGGTTTGGAAAACAGCCACGGCAATCACGACTTTCGGCTTGGCTTTGTTTGTTTACCAGCTTGAAAAAAAGCCTCTAAAAAATAAAACAAAAGGTGCCATAACAATTATTATAATTCTTTTAATCATCATTCTAGTCGTCTTTCCAGTAACGGATTTACCATCTTTCAACATAGATCAATATTTTGTCGTTTTCATCTCAATTCCCATGTTAATAACCCCGTTCATTTATTTCTATCTGGCCGTTAAAGTAAATGGATATAAAAAAACCGGGATTACAATAGGTTTAGGTATACTCATTTATTTTCTTGGTGAAGTCTCAATTGCCGAATTTGCGGTGATTGCGCTCCATAATCTGGGATTGGATATAGAACTCATTTATATATTAGCCCAAATCTTCAAGATTATTGGGATAGTTTGCATCGGTTTCGCATTCGTTAAGGAATGGACGCACTTTTTTGCGTGGAAGCGCCATGTTGCCCAATTGGGGCAAGATGGTGGATCGGACGAAGATTGGAAAAGATCGAGATAAAGTTTTCACCCGCATGATACTGCATCGTAACCCGGCAGAATAAAACTAAAAAGAAGAGCTATAATCCCAGCTCCGATAATACAATTTAGGCATTTAAATAGACCCTGGGTGAGGAATGGCAAACCGCTGGTGGCAATTCCAGCACCTGATCTGCCATAAGTTGCCATTCCCGCCGATATTCGCGGTCTTATCGGGGATGTACCGGAGCTCTGCATGCTTGCACAATGGGCACTCGATCATCTTGAGCATCTTGGTCACCTTGCTGCAAGTTCAAGACTTGATCGCGCCGATCGTGGCATGCCGTGGGCTCGTGCTGCAATACAAGGCCTCGTGGAGCGAATCGATCGGTTCAACCAGGCCACCATCAAGTCCTTCT
>JAUQYW010000304.1 GCA_030587525.1 Candidatus Sigynarchaeota archaeon
CTTGCGTGGCCAGAGCAATGGACTTGAAATCGGTTCGTCACCCCGAACAACTTGAGCCAATCATCCTTCTTTTTATCATCGATCTTGCCTTCATCGTCATACGGGCCACTCGTGCTCTTGATATGGCACGAACCTTCTGGTGGATGCAAGTCTGGCAACTCGTTCATGGAAAAGAATGGCAAGAACATCATGTAGTTTCCTGGGTTATCTCTAATGTCTTTTGCTTTCACGTTCGGCCGCAATGAAAAATCAAGCTTCGTGTATTTTGCTCCTTTATCATTCTTTCTCGCTGGATCGGTGAATGCTTCCACGATTTCTTGAGAATATGAATAATCCCGTGGTTGATACATGCCGGATGATGCCTTGTTGATGTAAATGAACATGTCATTCACGTTGATGCCTTCCGTTCCTGGCACGCCCATGTTCTTGCACCTCTCCAGCAAGAGATAAATGTCTGCATCGATGACAAGATGCCGTCCTATTGCTTTCGCAGCATCCTGGAACGTGATGAATCGCCAGACATCCCGCGCAGAGCAATCGAAGAATATCATCTTCTGCTGGTCAACGGTTTTCAAGTATTCTATCAATTTCCGTTTCACGACCGCCTCGCTTGGCCAGTTCGTGTCATCGTGCTTTCTGCCGACGCGCGTGCCTTCGATGATCAAGACATCCGGCTCGAAAACTCGTGCCGCATCGATGAACGCTTGCGCCTTGCTTTCAATGCCGTGCATTCGTATATCGCCAGTATATGCGATCTTCGCGCCGGTTTCCGTGTCGCGTATCAAGAACCCGCCAGCACCTGGCACGGAATGATCGGTTTCGATGAACGTTGCCGCCAAGCCATCACCAGCGACGAATGTCGTTGCCTTGTCTTCGAGCTGGATCGTCTGTCGTGACACGGCTTCTGCTTTTTCATCGTATTCTATCTCGCCATTTTCTCCCTTGCTATACACCATCTTGCATTCGTTCACGCCACGCAGCGATGAATTTGCTCGGGAAACGAGGTTGAAGTGATCGAAAAGAATGGCTGTTGTTTTTCCGGTGACCAGCTTTATCTTGGAATGCAAGTATCGTATCAATGCCGAGTGATCCGTGTGCAAATGCGACAAAAGAACGTGCGTTACTGCTGGCAATGCGGTTGGATCGACATCCACGTTCAATATTTCTTTCAAGTCTTTTTGTTCATGAAGCATCAAGTCTTCACGATAGAGATTTTTCAAGATA
>JAUQYW010000337.1 GCA_030587525.1 Candidatus Sigynarchaeota archaeon
CGGGAGCGGGTTGAATTGTTCCGGGTTACCGCCCCTGACGGGACACGTGTCTGAGGCCAAGCCGGAACACCCCCGCAAGAAAAGGTTGGTTCTTCGGTGGTACCAGCACCATTGACCAGCAAGACAAAGGAGGTGAAACGGCATGAGTCATCATTCCCACTCCCCGAACGATGATCGCTCGAACAGCATGAACCCGAACAATTCGGCGTATCAAGCGGCGAACGATAATCATTCGGACCAGTTGAACCCGAACAACGAGCGGTTCCAGGGAGATAACGACGACGAAGACGAGGAGGAGTGATTCTTTCTCGCCGGATTCGCTCTATCTTTCCCCTTTTTTCTTTTTTTTGAGCGGTAACAGTTTCAATCTCTGTGGCTCAAGGTTTCCAGCGGGTCGATCTTGTCGGCCACGCCTTCATCGGGGTCGGACGGCGTGGTGATGGACGTCTCGATGGGGTCGTCATCCGCCGTGTCGTTGAGGATGTCGTCGTCGTGCGCCGGCCGCCGCCGCTTGCTCATTTCCCGCACCCGTAAGGTGACGGGCGGCCCGGTCATCGGTTCGGGCGTGGCCGGTTTCACCTTCGGCGCGGCCGGAGGCACCGATGCTTCGAGATCGGCGAACGCGGCCGCTGTTTTTTTCGCACGGGGTGCAGTTGCTGTCGCGTCTTGCTTGAACACGGCGTCGAACACGCCGACCGCGTGCGCCAGCTCGTGCGCCATGATGCCCGCGATGCTGAGCGCCGCGCACGCCTTGCCGAAGCCGACCGCCTTGGCAATCTCGTACACGACCATGCAGCCGATGATTAGCAGGAACAGAACTTCGATCATGCCACGACCGCGAGGTGCGGGTAAAAAGGAAAAAATGCCCAATCCACTAGTTTCTTTTTGCTGAGATCGACATCTTTAATTGTCTAGCGAACGGAATGCTATCTCGGCATAAAAGGGAATGATCAATCATTTATCAGTGAAAAATCTTAATGAAGCGCACGTCCTGGTTACCGCTGCCCTTGATTTTGGCCTTCTCATTCATTGGTTTTGTTCTCTCCCCGATGGAAAGTCAAATTCCTACAACACGAACTAGGACCGGCGATATCATACCTCGTACCTCAGCCCGGTATGACGGGTTGATCTGGAATTCCTCATGGGGGAATCCTGACTACCTTGACGAGGCAATCGGAGTGTGGTGCAATTCCACGACTGTTTTCACGTGTGGGAAAACATACGGATATGGTGCAGGAAGTGATGATTTGCTCGTTAGCAGATGGAATGTTGATGACGGGAGCCTGGTCTGGAATAAAACGTGGGGCGGGACAGACTCCGATATCGGTCGAGATGTGTGGAGTGATGGGCTCTTCGTATACACCAGTGGTTGGACCAGCAGTTTCGCTGGTGACGGGATTTTCGTGGTGAAATGGAATGCTACGACGGGGGACCAAGTCTGGAACGTGACGAAGACGTTCACGTGGGGCGGGTATTCAATTTTCGGAGAAGACTCGTCATTGTTCGTTTGTGGCAACATCGTTGATAATGCGATGGTTATGAAGATAGATAAAGGGAACGGAAGCACCGTTTGGACAAATACCTGGGGAAATGGAGCGCGACCTTGTGTTTTTAACGATGGGTGGACGGATGGAGATTCAGTGTTCACTCTCGGGCTTAACGACTCAGGTGGATATCCTAACACTATCATACTCGTGAAATGGAATGCGAGTACCGGAGCGCAGCTCTGGAATACTACGTGGACGGGGATGGTCGTATCTCAAGAGGGTCCTTCGATATGGGGGGATGGAGACGCATTGTATTGCTTGACCACGAAATATCTTGGCTCAATATCGGAACTCGCGCTCATCAAATGGAATGCGACAGACGGCCATCAACTTTGGAACACGACGAGTTTATTGTTTGTAAGAAGCTTCGGGACAGCCATCTGGGGAAATCCTGGCTCCATTTTCACGACTGGTTTCGGGAACATGGGAACGCTAGGGAACGAGTTGCTGCTGAGCAAGTGGAATGCGACAACGGGAGCGTGCACGTGGACTCACAATTGGGGGTACGAGGGCAAAGACGATAGAGGATATGGGATATATGGGAACGATTCAGCGATCTACACGTGTGGCTCTACCGAATACCCTCTCTATGGGGATCTCGTCTTGCTCAAGTGGAATGCGGCCGGCGGCCACCCCATTGCCAATTTCACGGCGAATTGCACCCAATCCATCGCTGGTGAGAATGTCACGTTCACGTCCACGTCGGAATCAAGCGATTCGATCGCATTTTATCAATGGGATTTCGGTGATGGCTCGGTTAACGCAACCGGCGCCGCCCCGGCACACATATATCAAACGCCTGGTACATACAACATCACCTTAAGCGTGGTCGACGGCGATGGGGATGTCGATTCGGAACGAAAGGATGCATTCATCACCATCATTCCCGACCTTGTCCCTGTAGCGAGTTTCACCGTGTCAATCGATGGACATGCTGCAACTTTCACGTTTAATGGCACCGCGGGAAATGGGATCACGGATTATCAATGGAATTTCGGCCCCGGTAATGCATGGAGCGCGGTACCATCGATCGAGTTCACTTATTATTCTTCCGGCACTTACTTGGTCATACTTACGGTTACTGATGTAGACGGGGACGTGGACACTTGTTCCGCAAATATCACCATCCAAGGCACTCAACCCCTAGATTATCCCGATGATTCTGCTTTCATCTTGGTGTCTGTCATTGTAGGGGCCATCGTTTTAATCCCTATTATTATAGTCTTTGCCAAGAAAGGAAAGGAGAGAGAGACTTTATTCCCGCCTCTTTATGCTGGTTCGAAGCCGGAGGAGACGAATCGCCCGATGGAGGAGGTTGAATTCCCCGGTGCGGAGATCGAGCACGAGCGACTTGAAAGATTGGAGAAGATAATGGCGGCGGCGAATCGGATAGAAGTCTCTCGACTTGCGATGCTCCTCGAGATGGACGAAGAATTATTGTGGAATAAATTGATCGAATGGGCCCCGAAATTCGGGTTCGTTATCGACAAGGATGTCCTCATCTTCGAGAAAGGCGATACCACGGCGTTCTTGAACGAGTTGGACAAGCAGTTCAAGGAATGGGATCGGAACGAGAAGGGAAAAGAGGGAAAGTCTTAAACGAAAGATCAGTCGAGATGATAGACTTGGAAGATTCGCTTGTCACGAATCCTCACCTTCGGTATCATTATGCTTGGCGGTGCGCCGCCTGATCACCGCCGTTTTCCCGGGTTCCTCGGTCTTCTTCGCCTTGGCCGGCTGTTATCCTAATACCAGCACCGTGAGGCTTGCGAAAAAGTTTTGTTCTACTACGAAAGGGGCAGCGAAGTGACCGACCCCTGACAACATTTATATTGGTCCTTTTGGATATTCCTAGTTCATGCCAACAATAAACAACGTGAAGCTTGAACCTTGTTATCAAGGGCACCGGGAAATGCTGGGCATTCCCTTGAATCCTGCTGACGCATCCAATAATAACGGCCATTACTTCTCAGGTCAACAATCCCAATATCACTGGGATCTCTATAGGCGTTCCGACCTTATCATTAAAGAGATTAAGAAAGTCTCAATTGACGATGCCGGGAACAAAGTGTATGCCGATGATGTCTTTTTTCGTGGGAACTCGATCAACCGCAAAGGATGACGTTATGGTATTCACGACCTTGTCTCGGATCTCCCTCTATCTGATAGCTCGAGAGTTCCAGTAGAACCTCGACATTGTGAACGCATCGTGGAAATAATAAGGGAGGAAAAACCGGACACGGTGGTTCTATTCGGGAAAAAGGTGCGGGAAAAATTATTGAACCATCTCCATTTCGGCACAGGATATGGCGTGAATCATGGTGAAATAAACGAGATGATCCCTGGTTGCCCGACGCGATTCTTCTTGCTTGCTTTTCCTTCGAGAAAAAATGAAGATTCTTATTCCTTTAGCAGAAAGTTGGAGAAATTCATAAAAATCCGAGAATACTTGGATAAAATACATCCCTAAAGTATTTCATACTAAAATCGGCACCGTGATCCCCGCGAAGTGCAGTATCACGCGGATGATACCCCCGTCGCCGACGAGCGTGCCGAGGGCTTCCATTGCCACGCCCATGATGAAGGGTTGCCAGCCAGAGTGCTCGGCCGACGACACGCGGGCCTTGAACACTTGGCCGCAGATGTCGCATTTCGACGTCAAGTGCAGAGGTTTAACTATCGGAGTCGGAAGGTTCGAGGTAGGTTGAGCTTGGGTCATGACTTCGTTGCCTAAGAATGATTAATAAGGAAAAATGTCGAACTTGATTACATCACGATTAATATTGAAAGAGAATTGATGATATCATATGCCAATGAAAAGTGGAGGAGATACGCTGTATGTATGTGCCTTTGTTTATGTGATCCTTCTTTCTATGAGTTGTTATTATGTGTTTTTCCCTGCCGTTGATAACGTTCAGAAAATCTTCGTGATATTCTGGGCAACATTGATTGGCGGGGTTGCCTGGGTATTTCTTTATCTCATTCTAAAAGCGAGCATAGATAGCCCCTATATCTATATAATCGATTTTTTTTCTTCAGCCTGGTTTTTTCTGTGGGGATCTGTCTTATGGAATCTATATCACGAAGTGCCTGGCCACTTCGTGATGGCGTATGTGATCGCCATCTTCATCATCGATCTTTGCCTTGGTTCACTGTTTCCATTAATGATCGTTTTCAGGATGAAGCAAAAAATAAGAGAAAAAAATACAGAGAAAAGGAGAAGAAAGGAATACGACCGAAAGATGAAACAAGAGATGGAGGACGAAGAAAGAAAGAAAAAACAAGAACAAGACCGAAGATTGGCGCGCGAGAGGGAGGACGAGAAAAGAAGAATAGAGGACGAGAAGAGAAGGATAGAGGACGAGAAAAAATCGACCATTGAAAATTCTCGAACTTTCTACTCGTCAATTCCCGAGGAATTATTTGGAAATATCGCGGAAATTCACCAGCGTGCAATCGCTTTCATAAAGGAGGATAATATAGAGGAAGCAATCGAGGATCTGGAGGCTGAGAAAAGCCAGTATGAGGCTGCGATCTCGCGCTTGGTGGAGATGGGGCTTGGCGTGTTGATCGAAAAAGCCAAGAAGAAAGCGGAACAAATCGATATGCTGCTTTACCGGGCCAGAGAGCAAATGAAAATCAGAGCGTTTCGCGAATTGGCAGCTCGTATTGTCCTTGATAGAGAGAAGGAATATTATGAATTGGCCAGTGAATCATTACAATACCAAGAAGAGATCATCAAAGAGCTAATAAGTTTGGCATCGGAAGCAGGCAATAAAGAGGATCTGGAGAAATATTCTGCCTTATATGAAGATTTGAAGGAAAATATTGCTTATAACAATAACCTGGTCGATTATAAAATCGCGGAATACAATTATAATCAAGCTCAAGAGATGGTACAAAATGGCCAACTAGAAGCCGCCTTGAGGAGGATCAGGTATGCTCAGACGACCATTTCCATTTTAATCGAAAGACTAAATTCTGAGCAAAGACAGCAATTGAAAAACTTGCGTGTCTTATCCGTCAAATTACGGACATCTCTCACTGAAGCCGAGACAATGGTGATCAAGGGATATGAACAGATGATCGAGAGAAACCAAGTCATAGAATTGAAAATCGAACCACTTTCATTCACCTTCAATTCTCCGAAAGACATTGAAGTGGAGCAACCAGAGAACCTAGAAGGTTATCTCTCGTATTTAGACGAACAATTTGTCCTTTGGGAGAAAGGTCAGCAAGATAAGAGTTCAAAGCCCAAAAGATGAGAGAGATATTCATTCTTGTTCGCCTTGATCGTCAACCGGCGTGTATTCCTTGGCCGACGCGACGATCCGCTCGCAAGTCTGGTCGGGCAGCCCCGTCGCCGATGCCAATTTCCCGGGATCTGCCTGTATGCCAATTTCCCGGGATCTGTCAGCAAATATAGGATTACGGATGAGTCAAATGAAATCCGCGTCATCGTTGCCATCGGAACCGGTTTCCCCTTCCGCTTGCCCGATACCATACTCTTTCACTTGATCAACGAACTTTTCGACCGCTTCCCCGACGATCTCCTTGGTCTTGGCACCCGTGCACACGATGCGCCCCGTGCTGAAGATGAGAAACACGGTCTTCGGCTCGGCCATGCGATAGATCAGCCCGGGGAACACTTCGGGCTCGTACATGGCGTTTTCCATGATGACCGACGCCTCGTTGAGGTCGATGGACGCGTGCAAGTCGCCGCTGGCAACGATGTTCTGGATCGTGATCACGGGCTCGGCCTTGATGTCGACCTTCGCTTGCTTCATCTTCGCGATAGCGCGGGCGACCGCGGCTCTTGCTTCGTCGGCCGCGCGCAACCCGGTCACGACCATTTTCCCGGTGCTGAAAACCAAGATCGTGGCCTTCGGGCCGACAAGGCGCATGATCAGGCCAGGAAACCGCTCGGGATTGTATTCGCAATCCGAGTTCTTGCGCACGATCTGGTTCAAGTTGATTTTTTCACCAGAAGTACCGAGATCGATTACCACGGTCGCGACGACATTCTCGACCTTCCATTCTGCCTTGCCTCCAGCCTCGATCGCTGGTGATTCGCCCGCAGCGGGGTTCGCGGCTCGTTTTTTCGCCATGATCTGCTAGTCTTCGTTCATGATGTACTTTTTAAAAACGAGAATTAGGATAACTCCGCGATGGTTTCT
>JAUQYW010000340.1 GCA_030587525.1 Candidatus Sigynarchaeota archaeon
CCCAGCCCTCCTTCCCCAGCTCGCTCATGGCGGCGCCGATCGTCCCCTCCACCCGGCGCAAGCTTGGGTCACCCTCGACCTCCACGACGTGCGCCGGCGAGCCTGTCGTGGTGTTGACTGGCGTGATGATGGCAACCTTGTACTCGAACACCGCGGGGGATGGCTTTATTTTCGATGATCGAGCTAAACCAGCTATTTGGGTCTCCCATTCATCGGCACTGTGCTTGATCGCTGCTTGCACGGTGCGCGTCGACGCGCTGTACCGCTCCGCGAGCACCGCGATGGTGCCTTCCCGCGCCTCGTGTGCCCGGGCGATGTCCCGGTACTTGATCAGCCTGTCGATTATGTTCTTCCTGGTCATCAATAAATGGTCATAACCCTGCAATATAAAAATCCTTCGTATGACCCGGTCTCCAAGAATCCTTCGGCATCAAGTGACCAATCTGACCATCATATCGGTCATTATTCCTGGTCACGATTTTAGTAATCAAGAGTGGAGTTACTTTCTATCCCGCCATTATTATGACCATACAATATTGAATCGGTCACACCATTTCGAGTCGGCTACATCACTTGCGCAACAAGTCAATTCTTGTCCATATTTCATCAATGCAGTGACAAATCCCGCCCGTCTGGATCCATGAGTCACGCGTGAAAATCCCGGGAATGATCCCGGTCTGCTCTTGATGGGAAATTCCCGATGGAAAAAAAAGAGAAAACGGTCACGCGAGCATGAATCTTGCGGCATTCGCACGAACCACGCGCCAATCGAGCAATTCCTTGTTCTGGACCGCGCCCTCGTCCGTGTGGTTGCCGCTGACGAGGGCCTCGATTGATGAAAGCACGTGCGATCGCAGCGTAACGATGAAATGATGGTATAATGCTGCTGCGTCTCGGAAATCTCCCGCCGCTTCGAGTATGGAGCCCGCTCGCACGACCGCATCCAATGCATCGCCGGGAATGTCGACGAGCATTGGCCGAATTTGCCTAACCTCCGCGTGCGTGTCGTCATTGTCGGTCGTGATATCAACCTCATCGGGGATGAGGTCCGCAAGGACTTCATCCTTGAGGATGAGGTCCCCACACGGCGATTTAAAGGTTTTGGAGGATGTGCCTGGACGGGCACGGAACGGGGCGAGAGACCGTATCCACGATGCCCTTGCCGAACATTCTACCGAGAAAAAAAAGTGCAGGTGCCAGGGGCTATCATCAATGAAGGTATAAAGGAAGCAAAGGAAGTATGATAAACGTGACTGGTGAAAAACACCCCGATTCATCCCCGATGAGCACGATCGCGGAATATATGAAAGCGCGGATCACGCCGGACAACACCCCCGCGGATCGATGCTGCCGGTGGCAATTAAGCCGCGTGAAACAAGTGGATATCGTGTCCATCACTCGCATATTTTCCCCGGCGAATGTCAAGGCCATAAAAGCCTTGAAAGAGCAATGCTATTACAACGCGGTCACGATTGCCTTGGAA
>JAUQYW010000388.1 GCA_030587525.1 Candidatus Sigynarchaeota archaeon
AGAACGGGTACTCTTATTGCATCGAGGAGGCATCGACCGGCATCGAGTTCCAGATCATCGAGAAGGAATTCCACACGCGCGGGAGGTTCTATGCGCCCGAGGTGATCGAGAGGATGGAAAAAGCGGTCGCAAGGCATGCCCGCGATTATCCCGATGCGTACCCGGTGACGCGGCGGCGGCTGCCGTTCGGTTCCTCCAACGCGAGCATGTACTTGCTTGCCGGTTACAAGGCCGGGTGGATCGTCAGCGTGGGAAAGCGCGAGCAAGCCGCCACGCCCAAGAAGAAGGGCACGATCAGCAAGCCCGCGAACTGGCATTCCATGCGTGACACGTGGACGGCCATCAACAAGCAAACACTCAGGGATTCAATCGGAATGGCCATCGAGTTTTGCAAGCTGGTGGACGAGGAACAGGGCCCGTGAACGTCGAAGGGCCCGGGTTACACTTTAAAGGTCTTCAAGGGTTTCGTGGCGAACATCAGCTCGACGCATTTCTCGTCGATCAACTTTTTCACGACGGTCTCCATTTTGCGATAGCATTTCGGGTCCTCTGACACTCGCCTGCTTTGCGAGGGACAGATCACGCTGGTCTGCATCGTTTTCAGCAATTCGTCGCTCTTTTTCAGCTCGTCCTCGGTCAAGTGCTCCTTCGCCTCGCTGCGGCTCAACAACCTGCCGGTGCCGTGGGGTATGGCACGCCACGGGAGAATTGGGCGCACGAACGCCGTGAAATCCCCAAAACTTGCGGGGATGGCGAGCAGCTCGCCTTGTGCCGTTTCGTTCGATGACATGAAGTAGCTGATGGATCCGTCGGCTTCGACAATGAGCTGGTTATGCACGGTGTCGGTGATCATCTTGATGCCAAGGGCTTTAAAGATATGCTTGCGTTTTTCCTTGGAATGTTCAAAACACTGCTGGTATTTTTCCAGATATTCGCCATAAGCATCGCAGATGCACGCGACCTCTTTTTTCTGGCAATTCTGGAACACCCACTTTTCCAGCCGCTCCCCGCAATCGTCGGCCCCGGAATGCAAGAGCATCACGACATCACCTTCGGCGAGGTTCCATTTTGCCATCCACGGCATGGCTGCCTTGTTCACCCTGACGATTTTTTGGAACTCGAGAAAATGGTTGCCCCCGCCGAGCAATGGCGATAACACGTCCTCAACGTGCGTGTTATCAGGAATGGTTCCCTCCACCCTTCCAAAGGCCATGCCGCATGCGATGTCCTTCGCGAAATTGCCAATGATGCCGTCTCCCTTGATGCGGATAAAGAGGCCGTCGGGAAATATCTCGGGACCTGGATGGGTATCTGGCAACAGCAAGCAATCCACGATCTCGAAGCCAAGCTTCTCCAGTACGTTGATCGCGTGCTTCAATTGCCGTCGCGCAGCGAAGGACGCGGAATCGTCAAGGCTTATGTCGGTTATCATGTGTACTTCAACGTCCTAGCTAATAAAAAGGAGATTCTGACACCTTGTTACACTATTCCGTTAGAAAAGCGTCGTATGCTTGATACAGCACCGCTGCAGCGGGGGAATATTGCAGCGACAAGTAATGCGGGATGTCGAAAACGATGATTTTTTCCACGTACTTGCATTCTATTTCCAATTGCGGCTGTACGCGGGAAAAACTCGCGGGGATAAAGCCTTCGATCTCGAAGATCTCGAGATCCGTCCAGAAGGTTACGTTATTCGTGGAGCACGCCTCGGTCACGACGGCATAGTTCACGGGAACGTCGCGGGCGGTGTCGAGCCGGTGCACGCCGACCCCGTCTTGTATCATAAGCACGTCGACGCCCGCGCGCGAGAGAAATTGATTCCAGAAATCCAGCACGTGCGGGATCCAGCCGACTGGTGACACGTACGGTGCCGTAGATATCACTTTATCGGTGTTCCCAAGGACTTCTTGCTCGGCAGCACGGATCGCGGCCGCGATGCTCCCGAAAAAAGTACCGTACACCGTGCCATCGGCACCGGCGGCGTCCGATGCCTGGTGCATCTCGTAAGGAATGTAAAACCCGCCGAAACTGGAGAGGTTTCCATACTTTTGCAGCAGCTCGGTGGCGAGGCGATGATTGAGTGCTGCTTCTTCAATTATCCAGGTGCTGTTCGCTACGTCTTCCCAGAAGTCCCAGGCGATCGTGAGTCCGATATGAATCGACATGTTGTGCAACTCGGCAAGATTGAAAAGGACGTTTAAAACATCGGAAACCTCGGGGAAATGCTGGTCATTCGGCCACGGCACCTTCATATCAGGGGAGACCACACTCGATTCGAACCCGAAGATGCTCGACTGGTAGAGCGTATTGTTCGTGGCGCTATCGTGCACCCATTGGATGATGAGCGTGTCGATGCCCACGGCCTCCAAATTGGTAAACTCGGTAGCCCACATGGTGTAATTCCATGAACCAAGGCCCGTGTATTGGATGAAGGATCCCGTGATCAGCGGGGGCGTGCGATTCGTGGCCGGGATCTCGGAGTATCGTGCAAACCATACTGGTTGCATCACGAGCATTGCCCCGATGATCGAGTTCATCGCGATGGCCGCGATGGATGAGATGACCAGCAATTTTTTGAAGCGAGCCATGGACGGTTACCTTCACGCATGAGCAGGTTTTTCTAGGCACTGCTGACCTTCGATGGTCGGTTACATTTTCCCCGATTGCCTGAGCTCAATCACGATCTTGTCCTTGATATGCCGCATCTGCATCAGATCGATGGCTTCACGCTGCGCTTCTTTGTATGGTATCGGAAACCTGTTATGGAGCCAGGATTTCCTGCCAAGGAACAGCGTCGATTTCAAAATGGGCATGAAGATGAACCTGCTTGGCCCGGAAATTTCTACGGCCTCCTTGAACACTGCCAGCGAGTTGTCGTCCCATCCCCCGAACCAGGCGTACGCTGGGAACATGAACAGCAAGCCAAAAAAGATGGCGAATAAGGCAGTTATCACGGCGGCGATGATCATGCCAACCTCCTCATCGTCGAACAAACCAGCGAAGAAACTGGATATGCCCGGGAACAAGAACGTGATCCAGATGGTTCCTACGATGTAATAGATGATCGAGGGGATGAGGGGTGCTATGAATGTCTGCCACGCGAATTGTTTCCACTTGACTGGGCAGAGCTTTTTGCCGATGTACCACCACGAAGCGATGAATCGAATCAGATTGGGAATGAACGGCAGCATCGGAATGAGCCAGATGATGGCGAGCGTGCCAAAATCAGGCAATCTTAACACGAATAGCGACACGTACATCAAGGCCATGCCAAGGATGCTCGTGCCGATCTTCAGCATCGTGTCGATGGTTGGTTTGTTCGCGCAGAGTAGCATGTTTTCCCCGGTGTTGACGGGTTCTTCGAGAACCGTCGCGATGAGATTCGGCGTGACGAAAGCGGCAGCGAGTGCATAATTCGCCGCGCTGCCCACGGTGAACAGCGTCGTGAGGATGAAGGGCATAAAGGCGATCACGAGGGAACCCAGGGCGAATGCGAACAGCGAGTAGAATTTCCATTGCATGGCGAGATAATAACCCGTGAGATTCTTCATGCCGCTGTTGTAGGCTTCGCTGAGCGTACCACGGATGTTGATACCGCCGCCCGTTTTCATAAGGTTGGCAAACTCGTCAGCGATGCCTGATAACCGAGAGAACGTAAGGAACGCTGGCACGCCCCAGTACCACCACATGGTCGTGATCGTGCCGAAAAAAGCGCTGAAGAGCCCGGGGATCGACACGACGAAGCCAAACTTCAAGGCGATTTTTGCGACGTCCTTGTCGAACCGCGGCGTGAACACGTCCCTCAAGCCGAAGCCCATGGGTTTGAGTATTTTCCGGAGATAGAGGATGGCCATTGTCTCGTTGATGAGGTCGCCCGTGATGCTACCGAGGGCTGCGCCGATGGCAATGCCTAGAATCCCGCCTATCTTGGGATCCGAACCGATGCCGTATTGTCCCCATAGCACGAAGACCACCTCCATGACCTTGCTCGTGACGTTGCCTGAGAGAAAGTTGTACGTTGCCTCCTTGTTATAGGCTTGCAAGCCCCTGATCGTCGAGATGAAGATGCCGCCAAATGCAGGGTATTCCCGCACGATCACGAGTAACATGAGCCATTTTACATATTCCAGTTTCGTGGTGTCGCCCAACGCCATCAAAATATACCAGCTGAAGATTGTTACGAGCACGAGCCCCGTGAGCATTTGATACCAAATATAATAACTCAAAAACATTGTCATGCGCTTGGGATTCTTCACGCGCCATTCCCCAACGAACCGGTCGATGCCCCAATTTGTAGGCACATTAAAGATCGTCTGGATAAACATGAACAGCACCCCTGCGATGCCATTATACCCCCCACTTTCAGGCCAAGGATACAAGATACCTAGATAAAACTCGAATAATGCCACCGATAACACAATCCCGATGATTCCATAAAAGAACTCATAAAAAAAGCCACCAAGAGGGCGCGCGTAGC
>JAUQYW010000395.1 GCA_030587525.1 Candidatus Sigynarchaeota archaeon
CTGTCTTGATCGTTAATGTGTTGCTTAAGGGCGATTTTATTGGAGATTTCTACGTCGGCTGGAGCAGGCCGCGACCCCGTGACATCATGCAGTTCGGCGGTTCGGACCGGTTCTATCGCGTGTGGGAACCCGCATTCCTGGACGGGCTGCAATACACGAACAGCAGCTTCCCGTCGGGTCATGTGACCGTTGGCGCGATATTCATTGTCATATTTTTTGTGTTCAACAACGTCGACTTCATCGCAGAGCTCATGGGTGGAAAAACGAAAGGAAAAGTTATATTAATCAATGCGCTGAAATACGGCGGACTAATTGCTTCTATATTCTTGGGAATCATGTTGGCAATCGCGCGGATCAGTGCTGGTGGCCATTTCGCCTCGGATTGCATGTACGCAGTAGTGTTTTCCTGGCTACCAGCAGCGGTGTTCTATTACTGGATATTCAACATCCCCAAGCTCGAGCGGCGTGCGCTGGAAAAGATGCGGCAATCGCAAAAAGCAGGATAGAATAACGAAACCATAAACGATGTTCGCACCTTTTTTTATCTCTTATTCTGACGAATTTTGGCCCGGTAACTTTTTTAGAGCCATCATCTGAAACCAAAGAGCCTTTCCGTGATGGCCGTTTATATAGAAGTCCATTTCAGAAAATTTTTTAATTTTCCATCATTTACGTTTTTCAATAACAAGAATCCAATTCTAAAGAAGTGACATAACATGGCAATGAATCTTGCAGGCCAACCAATTTTGATTCTTAAAGAAGGCACTGAACGCAGCAAAGGCAAAGACGCTATCCAGCAAAACATTAACGCTGCACGGGTCATTGCTGATTCGGTTCGCACCAGTCTAGGCCCATTGGGTTTAGATAAAATGCTTGTCGATCAGTTTGGTGACGTCGTGATCACGAACGACGGCGCGACGATCATGAAAGAGATAGACGTGCAGCATCCAGCGGCCAAGATGATGGTCGAGGTATCCAAGACCCAGGACGAGGAAACCGGCGACGGCACGACCACGTCGGTCATCATCACGGGGGAGCTGCTCAAGCAAGCGGCAAAGCTCTTGGAGCAAAAGATCCACCCGACCATGATAACGGAAGGATACCGGAAGGCGGCAGATGAAGCATTGAAAATCATCGAGAAGGTAAGCATCAAGGCATCGATCGAAACACCTGATCTCTTGAAACAGGTCGCCATGACCACGATGGGCACGAAGATGGTGTCCGAGAGCCGTGAAATGCTCGCCGATATCGCGGTCAGTGCTATCAAGTCGATCGCCGAGAAATCCGGCAACTCATGGATCGTTGACCTCGATAACATCCAGATCCTCAAGAAGAAAGGAGAAGGCATCGAGCAAACAAAATTGATCGAGGGCATCATCCTGGACAAGGAAGTTGTCCACAGCGGCATGCCTAAGATGCTTAAAAACGCAAAGATCGCCTTGCTCGAATGCGCGCTCGAAATTGAGAAGACCGAGTTCGACGCCAAGCTCCAGATCAACGCACCCGAGCAGATGCAAATGTTCCTCGACCAGGAGCAGAAGATGCTGCAAGACATGGTGGATATCATTGCGAAATCCGGCGCGAACGCCGTGTTCTGCCAGAAGGGCA
>JAUQYW010000440.1 GCA_030587525.1 Candidatus Sigynarchaeota archaeon
TTTTTCCGACGAGCACTATTCCGGCGACGTGCCGTACCTGGCGGGTAACATTAATATATCAATTGAACAGATAGCTGGCATTATCGGTCCCACCGGATTTCACGTTGTCGCAGGGCTCGAAGGTGGTTATGTCGTCGAGCAATTATCGCCGGCACGATCACGATCGAAGGTGCACAAGGTCGAGATGCTGCAGCTTGCGGACGAAAAATACCCGATCAAGGCCGAGAAGCTCGAAGACGTGATCGAGGCCGCTGCCGGGAAGAAGCTGAAGGATATCAAGAAGATCGCCCTGCTCACGCCACGCCAGATCCTTCCCGCGAGCGTCGTGGCGTACCTCGAGCGGCTTTTTGGAAAGGACAACGTCGTCGATGAGCAAGATATCTATTATAAGGTCAAATATATCAAGTCCGACATGGAACTGGCATTGATAAAAGATGCGTCGTTGATATCTGATGCTATGATGCGCGCGATGCTCGCTGTCATCAAGCCTGGTATGCTGGAGACGGAAGTTGCTGCTTGGGCCTATTACACGTGTTCAATGCTCGGCGCGGAAGGCATGGGCTTCAAGGTCATCCTTGGTGCCAACGAAGCAAATCGCACCCTTATTGGGCTTGCACTGAACCGCCGCATCAACAAGGGCGATTGGGTGCACCTCGGGGTCTCCCCGAAGCGTGATGGCCTTGCCGCGTGTTGTCGCCGTTCCATCATCGCTGGCGTGATCGAAGCGGAGTGGACTCCTGACCAGCGATACTGGTTCGATTTCATCGAAAAAGCATATAAGGTTGGCTATGATTCTTACGTCGAGGTCGCGCAAAAGAAATTGCCCGCGAAATTACAAGAAAAGGCACTGGTCGATTTTTTCAAGTCCTACAGCAAGGAAGTGTCGAAACGGGTGGGAAAGAAGATCGACCTTGAAAAGTTAAAGCCATACACGGGCACCCACAACGCGGGATACACGGAATGCCAAGAGTTTTATGGAGCGATAACGCTAGATTCCGAGGAAATACTCGGCGAGCAAATCGTCACGATGCTCGATGTTGCCCTTCGAGGCATCGGCGACACGTGGAACGACGTGGTGATTCCCGGGTTCGATTATATCGTCGTTGAAAACACGCTGGGAAAATGGGGAACCCGGGTGGAATGCTTGAACGAATTGCCCATACGGGTACAAGACCTCATCGGAAAGGGCATGAAATAAAAGGAAATCGTGAACTCATTTCTTTTTTTTCAAGATGTGGTTGATCGATTGCTTGTACGGGTTGTAATCGAGTTTTGGTCGTGGGTCCACCTGCATATACAGTTCCAAGTAGCCCTGGTCGATTTTTCGTTCCTTCCGGTTCTCCAGGATTCCCTTTATGATAGCTTGCTGGGAGTGGAACTGTTGCAGCGCGCTTTGGATCTTCTGTTCAGCGGCTTCATTGGCAATGATGGCCCTATTCGCCGGGAGATGATTCTTTTCCGCCGAGCGCCGGATGGATTCCACGGGGTCGAAATTTCCCCAGACGGAATACTCGATAAAGGACTGGATAGTCCAAGGTTCCGCCCAATCGACGACGACGGGATCACCGGCTTGCGGCCCATAAAGGATGGCGGATTGCGCAACGGCCGCGTGATCGATGTGTTCCCTGAACCCGTTTGCAAAAACGAGCCTCGATACCTTGGATTTCCGCAAGAACACCAGCAATCGCTCGAAGGTGCCAGTGGATTGGTCTTGGCCCGGTTGAACAGGTTTGAACATGCCCAAGTACGCGTTGCCGCTGAAATCGGGCAAGTCCAGCCGCAAGATGTTGTTTTGAGAAATCCCGAGTCCTCGATAGGATGCCACGGTTTCTTTTTTTCTGACCTCGACGATCGTTTCCTTGTCGGTTGGTTTGCTGTATCCCGCATTGCCCCTGTGAAAAATCACGAGATGTGCCACGGCACCAGCAGCTTGAGCCGCAAGCATCAAATAACCGGCACCGAGCATTGCATCGTCGTCATGCGGGGAAAAAAACGCGACGTGCTCGCCAGCATTCCACGCAGGAAAGAAGGCTTCGATGCCGTGTAGCTCTGTTTCTGCATCGAGATCGAGAAAACGAAAGGTTTGATCAAGGGTCATGATTCAAAATGCCACGAGAACGCCTTTAAGTGTGTCGTTCAAGGGATACGGGTCTTCGCGCAATGATAACGATCACGGTTCTAAATCATGTAATGACATTTTCGTATAAACAAGGGTGTCAAGATAAAAACGATGAAAATCTCGGTGATCCATGACATTTTATCAATTAAATTGATGATAAACCTTTTAGGTAAAAATTTTCTTAATTATCTCGGGAAATTAACCGAAAATTGACGAGTCTGCTTCCAGTCGAGCACTGCATTCAAGGGTTAAGAACTTTATTAGAACCCGTGATGCTCGGGAAAACGGGCTCGGATCACGACGCAAAGCAAAAAGGTGAACGTTAATGCTATCTAACAGTGTACAAACACATCATGAACCGAATCCGGAAAACCTCAAGGCGAAGCGGCGCGTTTTCTTGGATGAGGCAAAGAAAGCTTTGTTCAGTGGTGACTTGCGGTCCGCGGCACGGTTATTCCGCGAGATTTCGATTCTTTGCAGCGATCTTGGGGATCACGAGATGGCCATGGAGTATTTTACCCGAGCCGAGAAGATCACGCGCCTCTTGAAGTCGACCCAAGATGCCATCCTTCGCGCCTAAGCTATTTTTTTTTCTACCATCGTGCTCTTGGTTAAGAGCAATGAGAATGCCGTTGATTTCCTTGTAGGAGACCCGGAAAATTCATATGGATCGCGCCATGCCACTCCACGACCATGGACTTATCTGTTGTACGAGCGACGCGCGAAATGATGGATGAAGTGCGAGCTTGCATTAACAGCAATTACGACCTGTACAAGAGCATCTCCGATCCCCGAGACATGAGCGAGCACCAGGTGGGCGATGCCTGGGTCGAGCGGAATTTCAAGATCCGGGAGTTCTATCTCTTGCGCGATGATAGCACGGGGCAATTCATCGGGGCTGGTTCCTTCCAGGTTCTCGGCACTTTCGCGTACATCGGCTATTTCTATATCAAAAATAATTTTCAACGAAAAGGTTATGGACCGTTCTTGATGAAGTTCCTTGAGCAGCATGCAATTGATTCCAAGAAAAAGGACCTCCGGTTATTTGTTCATGAAAAAGCAACCTGGGCTCGAAAATTCTATGAGAAGATGGGTTTCGTGATCTATTCGTCCAATAAGCATGAAATCTTGTCGATCAACAAGGGAATTCTCGTGCCTTTTTACGAGGAGGGTTCCCTGTTAATGAAGAAAAAACTCTGAGACATGCTATTCTTTGCTCTTTTTCACGTATTTCATTGCCGCGGTGCCCAATGACAAAAGGATACCAAGCGACATTGCGACGATCAGCAGTGTCACTGGATAGTTTAACCACGACGCTAACGACATGATCATTCCGGCCACGATCGGAGAGCTCGCAAATCCTATGCCGTTAAAAAACTCGTAAAAGGTCGCGTATTTCAGCGATTTCTTGGCGGCGCCATATTCCAGCATTATCTTCGACGTGAAGTTGTAGAGCCAACCGGACAGGATGCCGTTGGACACGAAGGCGATCGTCAAGGTAATCACGTCGGGGAAAGCCCAGGAAAGCCCTAAAAACGTGATGGTCGCCACCATTGCCACGAGCCACGTGTTAAATCCCGACTTCACGGATTTCCGGCTCCACGAGAAAATGGCCCACATTTGCACGGCTTGATGAAGGAACGTTACCAAGTACACCCAATACGATGCAATTCCGGCGTCGTTGAGTGCTAATGGATACACGAATGGATAGAACGATTTCATATAGGCATATATCAGCGTTCCCACCAGGTAAAACAACGCTGGAAATGCTAGAAGTAATGCACGATCCTTATCAACGATTTTATCGATGTTCTTGTCACGGTCTGCATTTTCATCCCGTTTTCCTGAAGACGCAGTATGATGTTGGCTTGCCGAGATGATGGCGATTCCGTGGGTACCGCCAAAGGCCAAGCTCGTGCCGGGTTTTTCAAGGGCAGCAGCGCAAGGGATCATGGTTATCATGGCCACCCACGAGAAACACAGCGCTGCAAATTCATTCCCTTCCCCTGCAAACACGATGATGTATCCGACGAGGTCGCCGAGAATGATGCCGGTATTCCAACTCAGTCCATATGTTTGAAAAAACCGGTCAGCACGGTTTTTTGGTGCGATGCGTTGCCAATTGGAAACCTCCATTTGTAGATTTGGCCAAAAGAATCCGATCGCGATGCCATCGAGCCCCCGGAGAATGATCAATGATATTGGATCGAGAAAGAGCATTTGCATTCCTACCAGAGCAACCGAGAATGTCGATGAGAATATCACGGCATTCTTTACCCCGATGCGTCTCGTCACTGGAAGCGCGATCAACGGTCCGAAAATGAAGGTTAAGTTGATGATGGACACGATGAGGCCTAAAAAGTCCGCGGGGACGTGTTGGAAGTAAATCAAGTAATTTGGCAGCGCCAAGCCATACACGGCATAGGAAAACGTGCGGACAAATGCAACAGCGTAGACTGGCCAAAACCGGTACGCACGGGTGTTTGCGACGTCGGATTGAACCGGAGACGCGGAGGGAATCGAATCTGGCATGAGGGAATGCGCGAGATAAGCATCGTAAGCCCATAAGAATTGTTATCGAAAGCTTCTATCCGATCTTCCCAGAATAATGTTCGTTTTTGGAATAAAACTAAAGAATCTAGAAGGCAAGAAAGATGTAGTCGACATAAAGGTGCATGCATACGAGTATTAAATTGCAAGATGCTTCCCGTGGCGCGGTGCGGAACAAATCTTTTACAATCTACATCGGAACCGTGCTCGCGTCGATCATTCTTTATATCATCTACTTGTGCATCCGGTTTTTGTATTATTACAATGTCTTGCCGATCCCGTGGGGATTCGTGCATCATTTCCGAAACTCGATACTTCTTTTCATGGGATGCTGCTTCCTCGCGACGGTGCTCGGTAAGTTGCGGAAAAAGCCAAAGGTGGATGGGCGCCCCAAGCGAAGCATCCCGTGGATGGCCTTCACCGCTGCAATAATCGTTGGTACCACGATAATGGGTACGCTGAACACCATCAAGTACAACGGCCTCTATCCTTTCATCGATTTTGGCGATTTGTTCAATCTTTTTTACAATGATGCATGGATTAGCTCGTTCATCGAATTCTTGGTTAATTTGGACGTTATTATGCTTGCATTATATTTGATCTTGAGCATCCCGAGAGTTCTTGACATGTATAAAGGCTCGATCTCACGCGTGTTCGTGAGCGGGCGCAGGATTCACGAATCACTTATGGCGACGGTGTGGCTGTTGATCGGCGTGACGTTGATCCTGGTTTCCGATTTCTTTGATCGCATCCTTGGCATTTCATACATCATCATCGCGGCATTTTTAATAGGTAAAGATTACGAAGACGTGAAAAACCTCGATTTCTTAAAGGATTTTTCAAAAAAGGAAAGCAAATGACTTAGGAATGTCGCCCTCCTTGAAATTCAAAGATTCACGAACAAAGGACAATGGCACTACATGCATAACCTTACGCATTTTTTTCATGCGAGCCACGGGAAACGAGGGAATTGCGCAGTTGCTTGCCATAGGCATAGATATAATATATAAAAGCAATGGAGCGAGCTCCACGCGATGCATCGTGTTAAAAGGTCGATAATCTGTCGCTGGGTCGAAACAACACGCTTTAACAAGTAAAGGCTTTTCGCTACATTTTTTCAAGGGCTTTTTGTGCCAAGTCTCGAACCCCGATATTGCGATCGTTGCTCGCTTCTTGCAGAATATCGATAGCCAGGGAATAATGGTATGCATCGATGAACTTCACGATGACTGCCCGGGTTTCCGAGTCTCCCTCGCGAAAGCTTGTTTTTAACGCGTTGAGTTCTTGATCGCCCGGTAGGATGGTCGGTTCGAATTTTTCCTGCACGATCATGGCCAAGATTTGCTCGCTCGGCGAAGCTGGTTTCCACCCGAGCTGAACAAGCGCCGCTTTCGCTGCTTGCTTGATGATGAAATGCTTATCGCACAACTTTTGGACAAGGAGGCTGCATACGTGCGCGTCGCCAATCTGTTCCAGCGCGCGGATAGCGGCTCGGCAAACATCTGGATTCCGGTCGTCGAGCAGGTGTAAGAGCGGTTCGACCGATTGCGGGTCCCGCAACTTTCCCAGAACCTCCGCCGCGAGGAACCGCAACACGGGATACTCGTCATTCAAGGCACTGATGAGTGGCCCGGCCGCTAATTTGTTTCCTGAATTTCCCAGGCGAATGGCCGCCTCCTCGCGGTAACCCGTGGTGCCCATTTCGAGATCTTTTGCAAGAGCAGAGATATATTTCGCATCAGATGGATTATCAGGGATTTCTGGCTCCCGCCGGAGATCGAATCGCTCGCCCACGGCCTGGATCATTAACGCCTCTTTTTCCAGGTCGAATCCTTCGTTTATGATGTGTTGTATCGTGAATTTTGCAGGCAAAATATGTGTTTTGAAGATAAATTGGCAATGAATAAAATGGTCGGCTAGAAAATACATATCATTGATATATTTCCTCAATTCCTCGAACGTGGTCTTCGGGTCGATGGTTATCGTCCAAGTACTTCGAGACGGAGGTACTCCACTCATGCGAAGTTTGAGCTTCATTTCATCATCTTGCTCTAGGGAATTACATGAAAGTGATCGTGCGTGAAAAATTAAAAAAGCGTAGGATGAGACCGAAACATATACGATTACTGCGAGCTATGCCAATCCGCAGTTTCCCGCGAAGTTGGATAATATGCGAGAAGAAATCGATTACGAGCGCATTGTGGAAGCATTCAAGCTCAACGATTACGTGCAGATCGGTGCCTTGGGCGATTTTACTTTTTCAGGTCCTTTCCCCAACCGGAGTTTCCAGGTCGTCGTGGAAGGCAAGGAAGGTACGCCATTTGAGGGCGGTTCGTTCACGTTCACGATCTACATAACGCTGGAATATCCGGAGTATCCTCCTGTCGTCCATTGCAACACGCCCATGTGGCACCCGCTCATCGACGAGAAGGAAGATCGCCGATATAACGTTCAACTCGGCATCTTCTTGGATCAAAAGCCGCTTGCCAGCAATTCCGGCGTGCGACCTTTCGGCTGGAACCAGGAACGCACGTTGACGGACGTGATTCAATCTATAGTTGGTCTCGTCCACATGGTCCCCCCGTACTGGACAAGCCTTGATTCTTTAAATGAAGACGCGTTGGAACAGCTGTGGCACGACTATCACGCGTTCGATGCCAAGGCGCGTGAATGGACCGAGCGTTTTGGAAAGAAGTAGTAAAAAAAAAGATTTATAGCATTCAGATGCGTCTGCTTAGCTTCAACTTCGGTAGCTTGATCTTTCCCTTTTCCTGGAGCAGCAAGAGCAACACGATGATCGCGAATGCGGCGACGCCCGCGAGCAAGATCGCCAAGGTCCAGACAACGCTCGGTTGTATGCCCGGGATCGGAACCGCGGCGTCGTGCGTCTCGATCGAGCTCAAGATTTCTTGGTCGTACCACTGATATCCCGTGGAAACGTCGTAATACACCATGAGATAGCTGATCGGTAATGTCGTCGAGGAGCCATCGGGAAGCTGGACGATGTAGGTGAACGTGTACTCCATTTCTGGCGGGAGCAGCGCGAAGGAACTGGGGTTGGTCGATCCCGATTTTACCGTGAAGTTCTCGGAAGCCGGCGGCAAGAAATCTTGTGGATCAACGTTGTATGCTGTCGTCGTGCCAATATTCTTCATATGAACGGTCTCTTCCAAGTACCGGTGGCCATTGAGAAGCACCTCGGTTGCGTCTCGCCACGCGAGCACCAGAGGACCGAAACGCCGGTCGGCCCTCGGGAGGATGTTGAACTGCAGCTGGTTGACATCGTATGTCATGACGAATCCAATGAATGGATAGGCGATCACGACGTTACCCTCGTCATACTGGTCGAAAAACCGTGGTTCGATGAACGCACCCATGTACCGTATTGGAGCTTCGACGAGATAAGTCCCCTCAAGTGTGATTTCCTGCCCAGGTGTAAGAGTCGAGATGCCGCTGATCGTCGTCGTATTGATGCCGATAATAGGCAATCGCCATGTGA
>JAUQYW010000445.1 GCA_030587525.1 Candidatus Sigynarchaeota archaeon
GATAGGAACAACAACGCTAATTGCCGCCCCGATGGAGATAAAAACCAGGATTATAATTACCAGCTGGTTGTTCGTTAGAACCGTTTGGACATAAATCATTATGGTGACATTTTGATGGTTCACATTTCCAAACGAATCATTTGCATAGAAATCAAGCAGGTGCGACCCGATCGATAAGTTGGCAAAAGCCGAATAATATCCAGAATTGGCCGTCCCGTTCATGCGGGTCAAGGAATAGGTGGTAGCTTGATCAACAACAACCCAGACATTTTGGATCGGCCAATCACGACTATGGACAACTATGATAAGGTGGACGGGATTGCTCGAAACTTCAATTTGCAAAGAAAATGCAATGCTTATGCTGGGAGGCGAGGATGTGTCGTTGCCAACCGTGAACGTCACGTTGTCCTGGCCCATGTTGCTGTAAATATCGAATGCTAGAGCAAAAATTGCGCAAGGCCCGGCAGGCAACGCGATATCACTGCATATGAAATATCCAAACTTATCCATGCCGATGGCGAGGCTCATATTTGCGATAAAGGTAAGAGTATTGTCGTAGAGGCACACGTTAGTTATCGGCGCTTCTTGACTACTAGCGATCACTATAAATTGCACTGGGCTCGTCACGTTTTGGTTATCCACGGGCGAGATGATGTTCACGTTGGGCGTATGAGCGGGTATCCAACCATTTACCGTGAATGTTACGTTGGCCAGAGCCGAGTTCCCTTGCGAATCGTTGGCACGCACGAAGATCACATTGTAACCGTCAGGCAGTCCAGTGGTGCAGTTGAAATACCCGTTCATGGATGTGCCATCAAGGAGGCCCATGTAACCGAGAATGGTTAAATTGCTATAATACAAACACATGTCACTTATCGGGTAGTCACCACCCTCGGCGTGGACCAGGAATTGCACCGGGTTACTCACGATTTGGAACCCTACCGGCGTGACGAAACTAACGCTGGGCATGCGGGGGGTTGACGTCCCGGTCACGTTGAACGTCACGCTGTCCTGTGCCATGTTCCCGTGCGTATCGAATGCCCGGGCAACGATCGTACAAAGCCCGGCAGGTAACGTGATGTCGCTGCAGCTGTAATTCCCGGCCATGGCCGTGCCCTGGAATCTGGTCAGGTTCGCGAGGAAGGTGAGATTGGCGTGATATAAACACACGTCCTGTATCGGCCAGTCGCCGTACCCCGCAAAGACCTGGAAGTGCACGGGGCTATTCACTGACTGGTTAACTGAAGGCATTGTAATGATAACAGTAGGCATGATGGGATCGGGTGTTTGGTTTACCGTAAATGTCACGTTGTCTTGTGCCACGTACCCTTGCGAGTCGATAGCACATACAAAGATCACGTTATATCCGGGAGGCAGCGATACGCTATAATTGTAACACCCGTACATGGCCGTGCCGTTAGCGCGTGTTATATTCGCGATGTGGGTAAAATTGATGTCGAACAGCTGCACGGCGCTTATCGGGTAGTCACCACCCTCGGCGATGACGAAGACATGCACCGGGTTCGTCACGTTCTGCAAAAACGATGGTGAGACGATGGTAACGCTAGGTATGATAGGAGCTGATGTTCCATTCACCGTGAATGTCACGTTGTCCTCGCCAATGTTGCTGTATATGTTGATTGCCCGGGCACGAATCGCGCAAGGCCCGTCAGGTAATGCGATAGCACTGCAGTTGTAATACCCAAACATGTCCATGCCGATGACGAGGCTCATGTTTGCGATAAAAGTCAGATTATCGTAGTAGATGCACACGTTAGTTATCGGCGCTTCTTGACTACTAGCGATCACTGTGAAATGCACCGGGCTCGTCACGTTTTGGTTATCCATCGGCGAGATGATGTTCACGATGGGCGAATGGGCGGTTATCTGACCATCCACCGTGAATGTTACGTTGGCCAGAGCCGAGTTCCCTTGTGAATCGTTGGCGCGCACGAAGATCACGTTGTAACCGTCCGGCAATCCAGTGGTGCAGTTGTAATACCCGTTCATGGACGTGCCATCGATGCGGCTCATGTAATCGAGCGTGGTGAAATTGCTGTAATATAACCACATAGAGCTTATCGGGTAGTCACCACCCTCGGCGTGGACCATGAATTGCACCGGGTTCCTCGCGATTTGGAAATCCACCGGCGTGACGAAGGTCACGCTGGGCATACGGGGCGTTGGCGTCCCGGTCACGTTGAACGTCACGTTGACCTGGGTCGTGTACCCTTGCGAGTCGATGGCGCGGAAAAAGGCCACGGTATAACCGGCCTGCATCGTGACGCTGTGATTGTAATAGCCGTCCATGTTCGTGCCGTTAAGGAAGGTCATGTTCGCGATGAGGGTGAAATTGCTGTAGAACAGCTGCACGGCGCTTATCGGATAATCGCCGCCCATGGCACGGATCAAGAATTGCACGGGATTGGTCACTACTTGAAAATTAATGGGTGTATCTATCAGAATGACGGGTGGATTAGCTGATGATTTGATATCTCGGTCAATGTTCGACGTGTTATTTTGCATCATCGTTGGATTCATGGAAATGGTCAACGACATGGCAATGAAGAGACACGCGGATATAAAAGCCGACGATTTGCCTTTTTTCGAGCGCATACGGTTCACCTTCTTTCTCATGTGATACTTGCGCAATCTGAATAATAAACCGAGTTCAACCAAATCGCTTTTTTTTTGTTATGCTGCGACCGTAATCGTGAAATTTTTTGAAGATTGGGGGATGAATGTGAATATCCAAAAATTTCGAGGGCTGTATCAATAGCTGCTTTTTCGCACTGAAGCGAAAAAGAGTTTCTAAAATTAAGGAAGATTCCATAGTAACAGGATCCATCTCTTTTTCATAATCATTTCTTGTCTACGCGTTCCAGTGCAAGAAATGGAAACGCTCTATCGGTCGTTGAGTTCGCGATCCTTTTTTTCCAACAACCCGTGCAATGATGATCTTGCCCAGTTTAAGCAAAAAGTGCCATGTTAACGGATCAGGTCGTAGCGGTGATTCTGACCATGGACCGAATCCAAAATGATAGCTATCTATCTGGTCTAACGTCTCCCGGTGAACTGTAACTGGGACAAGCGCGCCGTTCGCAAAATAATCGACCTCATTCTTCTCCGTTCGCAAAAATCGTTCGCAAAAATGGCCAAAAAACTTAAAAGGAAAGATTTTTATTAAATTACCAAGAGTATCACGAACTCTATTAATGCAAAAGGAATTCATTTGAGCCTTTTCTTTAAAGGCATCATGATCGTGGTATTTGATCGCCATAGTTTCAGCGATACAAGTGCAACTCAGAACAAACTAAAAGCTAGTGATGAAACACGTGTGATCTGTTAGGAATAAACTTCAACAAGAAAATCCAGGCCACCATTTCGTTCGATAACTTCCGCTTCAAGGACGATGCCAACCTCGATGGGTGGGGGCTCGCGTTTTACCCCGACCGATCCGTCCAGATTTTCAAGGAACCGGGACGAGCGTCGGCGAGCAAGCTAGCCGGATTCTTGAGCAAGTACCCAGAAATTCGGTCGAAAATCATCTTTTCGCACGTTCGCGCCGCGAGCACGGGCGGTTCACCATCGCACTTGGATACACACCCGTTCTCGCGGGAAGTCAACGGGCGAGATTTCGCGGGCGCCCACAACGGCACGATTGATAAGAGGAAGCTGGAAGCTATACTCGCGGGATCGTCTTTTAAACCAGTCGGTGGCACCGACTCGGAGCGAGCGTTCTGCTACATCTTTGGTAAGATCAAGGAGGCAAACGTGCAAAGCTGGTCGAGGCGTGATTTCGCATGGCTCGTGAACATCTTGCAAGAGGTAAACGTACCCGGGACGTTCAATGCCATCTTTTCCGATGGTGAGCATCTTTTTTGCTACGCGGATAAGGGCCTGTATAACTGCCTTTCCTTTACCCGGCGGAAAGCACCATTCCAAGAGATCGTCTTGCTTGATAAGAAACGCCGGTACCAGCAACTTGGCACGAACGAAACCGAAGCGGAGAGGCTGAGCTTCGTCAACTTGCCTGCCCACAAGGACACTGATCTGGAGGGATACATCGTGTCCACGACGGTTAGAACCGGTCCCCCCACCGACGAGCCCTGGATTCAATTCAAGGGTGGCGAGCTCATTGTATTCAAAGATGGAAAGATGGTGTTTTCAAGCGCCCGAGACACCGCGTTATACCAACTCGACAACGTGGCCGAAACGGTGCTCACGTCGGTACGGCAAGCCGATCACGCCGTGCAGGCTAGTGCCATAGCAGCCGTAACTGGCGTGCCCGAGGCGTCGGTACGACAAGGAATCGAGTCGCTGCAGCATCTAGGCGTGATCAAGGAACACACGGATAATGCGGGACATTTTTACACCACCGAGGTGAAGCGGTGGGAAATCGACGATCTTCTCAAGCTGGTTCGGACCTGAAAAACCAAAAACCAGCGGTCGATTATCATCGATGCTGGGAAAATTTTTTTTTATCATCATCTTTTTTTTCGTTATTACCTTCTTATTCTAATTTTGACGCAAAAAATTAGCACGTGAAAAATATTGGCGCGCAAAATCATAGTGGCACCAAAAATATTTTGTTTTATCGCATCAGCGTTCCCAATTTTTTTCAGTCATGACCGGGCTCATCGGGATTTTGAGCTAACTATATAAGCACGTGTCAATATTACATCGATGTAATAGAAACAAATAATTTTGGTGATTTCTCCAATAAAAAATCATGATGGTGAAAAACATGACAAAAAACACTGTAGATTTGCTCGCCGGGTTCATCGACGAGTTTGGCAAAGAAATGCTGCAGAAAGAGTCCAATTTCTTGCAGCAGCTACCCATGCAAGGAACCAACTGGGAAAACTGCTGGCTCTCGCCCGAACTATATTGCTTTTTCAAGACAAAGAAGCGTAGCAATTATAAAAATGCGCAAGGTATCGGGATTGCAGACGTGTTCTTTCAAATTCCTGTCGTGCTCACTACACTTGCTAATAAAATCATTGATTTCCATATTCTTTACACGAATGGCGAAGAGGCTTGGCTGCAAATAAAAGCCTGGGCGATGGAACAAGGTGAATCCACGAACGCTACTTTGAGAAGTCGTTGGCATTTTTCTCCAACGGCACATAATGAGGATTGCGACTTGCGGAATTTCGGGCCTATGACAGAGCCCGGTAACAAATACGGCATGTTCGGAATATCAAGCAAGCACGCCTACAAAATCGCTCCGGATAAGATCCGTGAGTGGAGCGTTAATGTCAACGAGCAAGAAGGAACATATATTACGAGATTGCGGGAATTACATCTCAAAGCGGAATTGGTCAACGATATTTCCATATACAAGCCACATTTCTTGCTAGGCTTGTTTAAAGTCTCTCCAATATGATAGGATTGCCTAGTAAGATGCCGGTCTGGTGCGAGATGCTGTGGATGATGGCGATTTACCAAAAAAGCGATAATATCTGTTTATAATGAATCCCCAGATTCTGATGAGACGTCAGATAAAAATGATGGTGCCACGAATGGAGGCGATGATGCAAAACCTTCAATAATTTTGGAAGATACAATAATCATAATCATTATTCCCACGTTCGAATCCTGCGCGAACGTATTGACGATTACGATGGCCGCGTGATCGTGATTATGGGAGATTTCTTGATGAAAAATCGGTTGGCGTTATTACCTTGTAACTAGATTTCTTGAATACGGGGATATCCGTGGTTATCAAGAAATCTGATCTTGTTACCTTTGCCGTCGCTGATATCAACGCATCTGGAAGCCTCATTCCGGTCATTGCGCGGATCTTGGCTCATTCGACTGCAATATCCTCGGACACGGGGACCAGGGTGTAATCCGAGAGATTAATTTCCGGTGCGGTGAGATGATCCAGGCACTTCAAGAAGGCAAAATGCTGCGTGGCTATATCAAGGGTATATCCGCTGAGCCGCTTGCCAGGATACAGCAGCGAATCTTGCGAGAAAGAAAGAATCCTGCAACATTTGCAGCAGATGACTACGGAAAGAATTCCGCAAAGGGTACCTTCGATTTGCGCAAAATGAACCAGATGCTCGTTTATTGGCTGGGGGAATTCACGTGGTTATAAATGCACGTCTCGCTTTGCATGAAAAATAGTGATGATTTCCACGCAATCGCTTTCAACATGGTAAACGATGCGATAATTTCCAACAATTATTTCTCGTAAATTTTTATCTATATCGCCTTTTTGCTCTGGAACCACGCGTCCGATAAAAGGAGAAGATCCGAGTGCTTCGATGCGCTTTTTTACCTTGAATGCGAGTTTCTCAGCAGATGAGGGCGAATCCTTGGCGATGCAGGCACAAATTTCCTCTAGATTCTCGATCGAACGGAAGGACCATTTTATTTGAGCCATTTTTTCAGCCGTTCCATCGCTTGCTCGTGCGTTATACACTCGCCGCGCTTGATCTGGTCACGACCTTCGATGATTTGGCGCTGGAATTCAATCTCGTACAAGATATCATCGTACGACGCATCATCAGGTAACCGCTGGATGATGGAAAGGACGTGTTCCTTCGCGTTTTGCATTTGCTCTCATATCCGATGGAACTATTTATGCCACGATACTGAGGAAAAAGAGATTATTAAAGTGTTGTGGAAGCTGGAACATGTGATTTTATCCTTTTCAAATAAAACGCTTCTAGGTCCTAAAGATAACCTTTAAACTGGGAAAACTTGAATTATTTTCGCTAAGATCGAGGATACGAGGATCAAGATCGAGGATCTTGAATTCATTCCCACCCATTCCCACCAAGGAACCATGAAGGTATAAAGGATGCGACCGAGCGTGTTGCTATCGAACAAGGGGATGATCAAGAATGGTGAAGCTGTCCTCAGTGATGAGTCCTTTCTTGAACTGGGCGCTAAAGTCCCATAGTGACTGGACTTAGCTCTTTTTTATAATCATTTCTTGTCTACGATCGATAGACATATTAATATCAAGTTGTAGATCGATTTCATGCGTTGGATATTGGATGCAAACACCATGATTTACCTGATAAAAGCAAACTTGCAGGACTTTTTTCTCCAATTGATACAAGATCCTGCAATCATCGATAGTAGCGTGCATGAAGAGGTTGTCGTGCAAGGGATAGCACGAGGTTATCTCGATGCAGTAGCAGCAAAGAAGTTTTTGGAAGATAACCAGGTACCCATCATGCCCGTGGATGTTTCGAGCGACATCATCAATTTCAAGGATGCAGGGGAGACAAGTTGCTATATTTTGACGAAGCAAGGTGGAGCGTGCATCACGTCCGACACGCGAGCGATTAAAAAATTGAAAATAGCGGGTGCAAGTTGCATGCAACTCGATATTTTCTTCCTGACCAAGTTCCTGGACAATAATTTTGATGAAACCAAACTCGAAAGTTTATTAGATGACCTTTTGCGCGTGAATGCAACAACTCCAGAACGCAAGATGCAAATATTAAAAAACGCAAGAAAAAAATGAACAGATGATACACCATGAGCAAAACCGTGAGCACCCGAATGGAAGAAGAGGAGATACAAAAGTTAAACGCCATCGCGAACGAGGAGCACCTCGATCGATCCGCACTGATCCGAAAGTTCGTTCTTGACCAGATCAAACTGCACGACATGAAACGAGCAGCCGAGCATTACCGAAAAGGCGTGGCAAGCTTGCAAGAGGCCGCGACTATGGCAGGCGCTTCGCTCTACGACATGATGGACTTCGTTGAAAAGGAGAAGATCCGTCCACCCGTGCAATCAACCCAGGAGATCGATGCCGAAATTCATGATGCCATCGGGATCGCGAAAAAAAATCGATAAGAAGATCATCAACGTAAAGGTTAACACTTCGCTTAAGCCGCGGTCAGTTTCAAGTCTTGGCGCGGGAGAACGAGAAACGATAGAATGCTGCTTGAGGAATGCTGCGATCCTGGTATGTGACGACCGCCAAGCAGTTACCCACGTGCTTTGCCTTGGCTTGAAACCTAAAAAATCCGAATATCCTCGTATCCGGTTATGTTCATTGCTTACTTTCAATACCAATCTTTCAAGTTTAATCAAAACTAAGGATGTTTTGATGTTATTCATCACGAAAGCAACTGGCATTCTATCATTCATCCCAGGGGGATCTCCATTATTCCAGAGACTATCAACGTTATCTATTAAGCGCTGAATGTCTGCTTTCGGGAAATGACCTGTTTTCTCCCAACGAGTTTGTTCGTCTATCATAAAATTCTCGGTTTGACAAGGCATTGTCGCTCAATTATCTTTCTTGAGTATCGGGACCTTCACGATATCAGCGCCTTCCGCAAGTGGGAGACACTTCACGTTCCGAAACTTGTTTTATGATGAGTGGCCCTTAATACAAAAAAGATATCAATAATTGAAGTGTTTGATTAATCAGTTAATTCGATAGCAGCTCTCGCAAAAATATTTGCCCTTCCACATAGAATAACCATCCTCACCTAAATCAATTATCTTGTTGCATTTTGCACAGTGTATTGGTTTGAATGCGGGTGGATTGGGAAGCTTTTCGAAATTGTATTGGTTCGTCCCATACCACACATACATTTCGGTTTCAAACGCCTCGCGGCATTGCTTGCAGTCTTGCCATTTTCCCGGGTGCCCTTCAACGTGGTGGAAACTACACAACGTGTACCGGTTATGGTTTCGATAGCAGCTGTTCCGCGCATACGAGAACATAACGTACTGATCCTCATCATCGCAAATCCATTGGCCGCAGCATTCGGTCTTCGTCAAGTGACCGGCTTTCCCGCAGAGTCCACACCGCTTGAGACTGGTTTTTGGAACTTTCTCTAATGATGGAGCCATTTCGGGCAATTCAAGCAAGGGAAATTTCGATTTCCTGGGAACCACGCCAGCATCTTCCCGATGACTCGGATTCGATCTAATGGATCCGGGTTGTGCTCCCGAACCGTCGCCCATCGATACGGGTTTATTGCTTCCACAGCAGCGCTTGTATTTTAGGCCGCTCCCGCAAGGACACGGCTCGTTTCGTCCTATCTTCCGACCGGGAACTTGGCCTTTTGTCGAAGATGGTTTACGGATGTGAATAACGGGATAAATTGCATCGTCTTCATCACCAACCGTGATTTCGTCTTTATGATTCCCTAATGGTTTTGCATAGAAGGGGTCATCAAACATAGGATTCGAGGTATCCTGTTGGTTCAAGCAATGTGTGGAGCAGGTCTTGCAACATGAATCTTGCATCTGAATCGAGTCATTCAACCCGGTGACCAATTTCGCGATGATGGTTTGCGGAGCGCCGGGTAGGTGCTGCTTAACCAAATCCGTGGTCACCACGAGCGAGTTTGCATTTGTTACTTGCTTGCGAATGATGATCTGCTTGAGTTTCTTGGAAATATCGATTGCCATTGGCTGGATAACGCTCTCTTGCAGCCATTTCTTGAAGGCAGGGCGTTCTAAAAACATTCCAAGGCTGGATTCGAAACCAAGCGCCATTTCGTAGCAATACCAGTTCACGTTTCTTTTCTCGTCGCTTGTCGTGTAAAAATCGGAGGGTGAGATACCTTTGTGTTCGTTCATAGCTCTTATCAACTTCATTCGTCAATTATACCTAGCTAACTCGTGTTTACGTGCCAATCCTTTTTGTCGGAACGCTATGGATGGAATCCTTAGCTGTAGAATGCTTTTTCGTTTAAGATTATAACACAATCTACGTTTAAAAACAGATACGTTATTAGCAAGGCATATAACTCACGGCTTCGTGATAGGTTCCCGTTATCAAGAGATAATTGAGGAAAAAAAGGAGTTTCGAGGATTGGAAATATCATCCACGTCACGCGGATTTACTATAATTCTTTATCAAGAACTCTTGATACGCAGCAAAATCTTCTTTCCCGGTAACTACACGAATGGCACATACACGATAAATCGATGCTTTCACTTGGAAAGGGAAAGGCACCTCCGAGCCCGGAGAAAAGGTGTCACGTTGTTAATTCCCAAACCTTCAATTGCCGCCGCGCCGATGGGGCAACCAAGACGAATAGACCATGGCGAGAGAAAAACTAGCGACCGCAGCGATCATCGTATGATAACCTCGTAAACCCGGAATTCCTTGATAATGGCATTGTACCCGACCTTCACGGTCGACAGTGCCTTGTCGGATTCCGCCCAGATCGACGCGTGTTCATAATGCGTTGCCACAAGATCCTTCAACACTTGCTCGGAATACTCGGCAAAGTTAAGCATGAGCTTGCGACCTTGATACGCGGGTTCCAGCATATAAATCTCTCCTATAACACCCGTTACCCGAGCACCTGCGAAGACTTGGAACCAATCTGGTTGCATAATGACCCCGCCGGCCAGCACATCACCATCGAAGTAGAATGCCAGCAATTTCTCGCCGTGGGGCACCAACTTGTATGCTTTGGCCGCCGTCACGAGACGGACCGCGGTTGCGAGCTGATAATCGGGCCGGTACACAAGCAAGTGGTTCATCATATCCGCCACGCGGCCTGCAATGTCACCCGGATTGTCGAGATCCGGGTTCACGACGCGGAAACTTCGATCGAGCTTGATGGCATCGATGTAAGCCCTGGTTTTACCGAAATCTTGCGAAAAATTGTAGTATTTATCCGTATGGTCAAAGTAGTCATCCGATTCGAGCTCGAAGAAGGCATATGCATCATTCCGCGTGTTGAACGACGTGCCCGCTATGACGGGAAGCCCAAATCCTGATACCTGGATTCCATATCCGAAGAGGATACGGGGGACGTTCACGGGGCCGCGTAGCGCTGTGCAACCCGCCTTTTCAGCAATATCGCGTGCTGCTTCCACGAGCCTCGCAAGAGTGTCTGCATCCAGCGCGGTCACAAGGCCGAAGCATGCCACGGTTTCCCGTCCGGCAGACCGGTACCATGGATCCTTGAACACGGCCAAGGATCCAATTGTTTTATTGCCAAATCTGTATGCCAGGAACGACACGAACCCGCCACCCAGCTCCATTTCGCTGAACGATTGCCGTACTTGATCTTCAAGGTCAAGTCCATGAATGATGCCATTGAACCGCGATCGCGCCCAGAAGTCGTCGAACTTGACTGTCTGAACGCAGTTCGGGTAATTATCCATCCATTCCAGTACCATGAGTCATCACGAGCCACCGATAGAATGAAATATTTAAAGGGAAACTCCAGACAAGTGACCGTTTTAAGTGGCGGCACCAAAATTCTTAATCTAAAAATATCGATCCTCCCCCGTGCAAGAATGTAACGGGCGAGGATCATGATCACTAAAATGAAAGTGGAGATCAAGTCACGAACAAGTGAATCAAGCACGTTATGAGTCTAAAGAAGCAAAAACGTTTAAAGGGAGCTGTTCTCTCTTATTAAGTACGCCAATACCAAACAAAAGAGAACAAGACTCCCATGATCACCAAGCAACTATCCTT
>JAUQYW010000446.1 GCA_030587525.1 Candidatus Sigynarchaeota archaeon
GCTCCAATGACGATCTCCGTCACGATGAGGCATGCAGCCACGATGCAAGAAATGGCCACGACCACTGTTTCCACCATCGCCGTCCCCGTCACGATGAGGTATGCAGCCACGATGCAAGAAATGGCCACGACCACTGTTTCCACCACGGCGATCCAGCGCTTGGCCCGCAGGCCCAGCGGGTTCCGGCCCTTTAAGTGCTTCGATTGCATTCACGTTTCATCTCGTTTTGATTCCAAGTTTAATCATCGGTCTACCCGCGACATTGACGCGGGCATTCCAGCTCGGAATACCTCGCTCGTTCCAATAGCCAGCGTGGCCCCGTGTTCGTCGTACCGTCGTCGGCGGTTGAGCTTTCGCGTTACCAGCATATAAAGTCTTCAGCATGGCGAGAGCAAGGACTCCTTGGCCTTCCTTGCTCGCAGTCACTCGCCAGACCAGCTTGTCGAAATACTCCCTAGCAGAATCATTTTGCAAGACATCGCTCCCCATAAATATCACCACTAAGCAAGAACGCCCGGGCGTATAAATGTTATAGGGTATCACGGTCGATGGTGACGAGACATCCTCCGACCAGGACGGGAACTGCTCGCACTCGTGCCACTCCCACATTTCTTCTTTTCCCGGTAAAAGTTTAAATGTCCTTTTCATGCTAAATAGACATTAGGTGAAATGGATGGCAAGGGACACGCGATCACGCTCGGCCAAGGGCATCAAGTGGGTGCTGCTCGGGTTGGGAATCGGGATAACAACCCTCTTTACCTATTTACTCTTCACCCAATTACAAGTCGCTGCTGCTGCAAAGACAATCATGGACATGAACCTCCACATGGAAGAGATGTGGTATTATGTGCTTGATGGGTTAGTTACCCCGGAAACAGATTTGGAGGGTTACAATTATATTGTTAATGGGCATACTGCTTTTACTGCAGCTCAAATTGCATACTCGGCAACAACTACTTCCTCTATAATTTGCGGGGTGCTTGCTGGCTTTGCTAGCGGCGCAACCGTGACGGGCATCGTTGTTTTTAAGAAGCGATGAGAACTTTACATCCCGCAAAGTTGATGTATTGCGCGGCAAGGCAACACCATAACTATCCAAAATTATTGCTATTTTTATCCCGCATCTCGCGCGACATCTCGCCCTCCCGGCCCCGCTTTTTCAAATATTTTTTCTTTATATGAAACCCTCGTTCTTCCGAGATACCTTTCAACAGGGGTATTTCACATGGCAATCACGAAAACTGCGGCGATCGCTGCCCCGCCGGCGCTCGACTGGGCATCGCTCCGGCATGCGCAGCCCGGTGACGTGGCGGCGATCCAGAACATTTACCAGGAAGTATATCGAGGGACTTACACGTACCAGGAATACACGGACGCGGGTTACTTGCACAAGGATATGACCGGCGGCCACAGCGGGTGGTATGTTGTGGAAGATGCGACCCGCGAGAAGGAGATCGCCGGCTGCGTGTCGGCGACGATCGACGGCGTGCACGGGCGGGCTTACTCCCGCGGTATGATGGTGCGACCTGCGTGGCAAGGCCGGGGCGGCGCGAGCCGGCTGTTCGGGGAGGCATTCCAGGACTTCTTGAAGTGCAACGCCGGCAAGGTCAGGCTGGTCTGGTCAGAGACCCGCAGCGACGGCGTCAAGCCACAAGCGGTCTGCGAGACCATCGGGCTGCAGCCCATCGGCATCTTGCCCAGCAAGGACGTGTTCTTCAACCGGCGCGAGACGCCTGTGCTCATGGCGGTCTACGCGAGCAACGCGTGGGCATCCCGGGACAACAAGGTGCGAATCGTTCCTGAACTCGTGTCCTTGTACGAGCAGGTCAAGTCGATGCACCGGCCAATGCGGAAGGATGACTTGCAGGTCGTCGAAACGCCGGAACCATCCAAGGCGCGCTGCAAGGCGGTCGTCGACATCGAGCCGTTCGAGAAAAAGTACGGGTACACGGCCTACACGTTCACGTGTGAGAAGACCGGCGAGTCGATCAGCGTCGCCGTCAACAAGCAGTGCATGAACGCGGAGGGGATGGAGATCCATTGCACGAAAGCGGCGACGGCGCAAGTCTTGCTGTCGTTCTTGCTCGGGTACCTGCAAGCCAAGGGCGTGCAGTATATCGAGGGCCACGCGCCCGCCAACCGGCCCGCGTTCCAGGAGGCGTTCCTCGTCGTCGGCATGCGGCCTTGCGCGTACCTGCCCGCGTGGGAGAAGGACGCGCGGTCGGGGCTGCACGTCGACCACGTCGTGTTCGCGTGGCATAAACAACTTATCGACCTGACGACCACGAGCTTCACGCCGAAGTCCGAGGCGCTCGCCTGCGTGCTCGGGGTGTTGCCGGCCAAGAAAGCGGGTGGATCAGCGGCCCCCGCCCATTGAACATTACCTCTTTTTTTCCTCACCTTGGGCAACACAGTACTATTACATTGTTTTAGCCGCGATTTTCCAAGATTTCGCAATCTTCATTGCAGCGACGAGCTGATCAATTGTCTCGATCTGGTCAGGTGGCAGATAACTTATTCTAAGTCATCTATTATCCTCATTTCGCTCAACATCTTTTTCAGCATGCTCTTCAACAAGTCCTAACCCATGAATGATAAGGTCTCTCTTATCTTGAGGAAGACTCTTCATTAATCCATCTAAATCGTCAGTGGTTAGAATCTTAGCAAGTAAATCTGCACTCAATCCTAATCCTGCAGCTAGAGATTTAAAAGAGGCCAATCCGAATGGATTGCGCTCATCATCAATACTTTCATCTACCATGATAAATCACCTATTTCGCCTTCATCATCTCTACATTATCATTCCATCCGAACGCTGCGGTTTTTTGTCGAACGAATATTGGAGGGAGTGCTCCCTCTCGAGAGCAGTATTAATAGATTTCAAACGAGATTAAAAACCTTCTTATGAATGGCTTCGTGGCCGAGGGCTGGAGCGTCGTGGCGGGCATCGTGCTCGCGCTCGGGCCGGGCTGGGGCATCATAGATTTTCATATAGATTCCGAACGTACAAGAACCGGTTTTGTAACATGATTAGATCCTTCAAAAAAGGAGATATATTGCTGAGGAATTCATTCATAAATGCTGTATCGAATCCCATGATTGCGCTTTTAGGAATTTCGATTATTGGGCATACAGAGTCCTTTTTATTCTCCACTCTTGATGTTCTGATGATTTCAGTAACTTGTGCCTTTATTAAATCATAAATCTGCCTCATTTTTGACAAGCAATTGGCCATTTGGCTCGCTTTGAATAAAAATTCATCGTGGTAGGAACCAAATTCTATTTGTTGTTTTTCCAGGTCACCCGCGTTTTTTTGCCCAATCATCCTCTTCAGAAATAAGTCCCTTAAACCGTTGAACCTCAAGAAAAGCCGTTCTTTGTTAAAATATGGAAAATTTTGATACGTAGACAACAATCCTCCTCATTTTTTCAGCATTGACGTAAATCTCTATTATCACTTTGTATTTATTCAAGATAAGACCACGAAATCTCCAAAGAATATTTCAAGAGCCAAGCGGGCGGCATCACGAGGCTATCAGGGCGGATTCTGAAAGAATATCCCCATAGAATCATATGACGATAAGATTAATCGTTTAGACAAAAATTCGCCATACTTACGCAACTCGACGTTTTCTAGCATATAAAATGTACTGAGAATTTATTCCTAGTCTTTTTTCGTTAAGCCATATAATCGGGCAAATATCGCATCCAATTCTGCTTTAAGTGTGTTTCTTCGAGCCTCATCCCAACCATACGGTTCTTGGATTGGGGGGAGGCCAAAGTCTTTGGCAAAATCGGCCATATCGACTGCTGTGTAGGTTAATTCTAATACCCTTGGATTCAGGTAGTTCGGCTCGGGCGGGATTTCTTGCCTTTTCACCGGCTCCTGGGCGAGTTCGGCCTTCTTCACGGGGGCAGCTTGTTTCGTCGCATCACCAAACCGCGACTCGCCCGGCATCTCGTGGAAGGTGGTTTCAAAGCCCCTGTCAGTGGCCGTTGGATCATCCGCCGCCGCGGAGCAATACATTGTCGATATCCACAACAACGCCGAAGAAGAGTTCGAGTAATATCGTGAATTCGATTCGAGTAATACGGTTTGAGTAATACGGTTTGAGTAATATCGTGAATTTGAATAATATTCGAGTAATATCGTGAATTATATTCCCGGGGGGAATGACTATAACAATCTTGTTAAATATGATATATTTATAAAATTTGATTTTATGAAAGCAAGTTAGAACAATTGAAAAGGTTTGTAAACTTTTGGCGTGATCTATATGAACCCGAAACTCTCCGAGGACAAACACCGAACTACGTTGATAAATGAGATTAATTCGTTATTGAAGGGAACTGGATACGAGGCTATTAATTCACAATCCATCCAATTGCCAGAAAATAATCCTCTCGTGATTAAATATGGAAAGACACGTCGAGAATTTGATATTCTCATCTTAAAGAAATTATTCTATTCTGATACAATGCTCGACTCGGCGAGCAAAAGGTAAATTTACCTTTTGATCTACCACTTGAATTAGATGACTTCCGGAAAAAGATAAACGGGCTGTGCACCCATGGTTGAAGAGATTAAGACCGATGTCTTGATAGAAAAGCAGAAATACCTTTCCATCATCCACCACGTCGCCGACTTGGAGGATTTGCGATTCGGAGACGGCGAATTAGCATATTTGCCCGAGCATTATGATCCGATGGCGTTCGCGCTGCGCATCGTCGAGACCATAATCGATCACACCCAGATCATCAAGTCGAGCAAGATCGAGGGTATCACGAGGGATTTCTTATTTTCCCAACTGAAACCGTACTTCGATAAAGTCGATGCAGAAACGGGCAAAGACGTGCCCGTTCGACATCGCGAAGCGTTCATAGACAGGATCTTGTCGAAACTCACGACGAAGGATGGGCGGCGATTTGAAATGACGTTCTCGGATCTCGAAAAACCACCCCATTGCAAACAAAAGCAGCCGTTCTCGTTGGTGGTGCGCGATGATAAAGAAATCAAACTGGACTACAGGCTCATAAATATTTTCACCCGCATACACGACGTTAAGATCGAGCACGAGCAAATTGCCAACGATGCGATTCTTAGGAAACAGATAGAGAAGGGACAATTGAACGAAGCGCTCGAAACCGCCCGCGCGAACTACACGCTTACCAAGATGACAGTAGCGGAAATCATCGAGATCATCAACGAAACGAGGCGCAAGTACATCTCCGAATCGTGGCTCACGACCAACAAGAACAAGCTTCGGGAAGCCATGGACAACATCGACCGGATCATCACGTATTCGAAGTTTCAATTGAATCTCCTCGTGATGCAAAGGGACAAGCTCGTGACCGCGGATTACAATGCCTTCCACCTCATCAAGAAAATCGAGACGACGATCGACGAGGCCATGGCTCTTGCCCTTCCCCTTCAAGGCAAGATACGGGAGGCACGAAAAACATTCTTCGACGAGCAGCTCCGCCAGGCATTCATGAGGAAGGTTGTCGATATGCCTTCCTTCGAGAGCGACGTCTTCCCGTGGATAATGACCGCCGATTTGCAAGATACGGGCTTCATGTTCGACATGATGATCCCGTTCTTCAGCCAGAACAACATGCCAAAGATTCTCACGCTGGATAATTTATTCATGTTACTCAGTAAGGATTTCAAGCGAAGGGGGCCGGATCGCGTGCAGCCCGTGGTGATTCCCGAGGACAGGAAGCAATTCGGCAGGGAGCACGAGATCTTCCCCGTTGAATCGCGCATCAAGGTCATCGAAAGGATCAAGGACATTGTTGAACGTGGCCCGACGACCCTCCAAGATGTATTGACGTGCTTGCTCGCCAACGGATTCAGCATCGACGATGCAAATTATGCTCGCATCTTGCTGCAAGGACGCGCCGCTGAGGATAAGTTCGAATCGAAGTTTATGAAATTCAACATCAATGCCCGTGCCAGGGACGAATACTTGAACATGAAGGTATTCGTCGGAAATGATTACACGATCGATAAAAGAAAGAGGATAAAGATGATAAAGACATGAGCCAGGAAAATCCGGAAGACCACCAATCCTTTCTAACGGTCGGGGAGATCGCCCGCCAGGTCGAGATGGCGGCGGGACTGATCTACCAAGGAATCACCAGCAGCGAGAGCCACGGGGACGAGTACCACGAACTGGTTCGAAAGTATCACGATGAACCCGAATTCCGGGAATATGTGGAAGCCGTCGCTAATGGCCTGGAACTCGATATAGCCAACATAGACGAGCGCGGAGTGTACTTGATTCCCAGGAGAAACAGTGCCTTCGCACCGAGGCTCGGGGATTTACCGGCGTCGACAAAGGAACCCGAGGGCAGGGGGATATTCGCACTCGTTCTGGTGGCAATCGCCGCCTACTTCTACCCGGAAGGTGCCGACTTGATGCATGCCGGGGGATCGACCCACGCAACCGTGGAAGGCATTTACCGGTACATTCAAGATGGCATGAAGGATCTCGATCGCGATGCGATCCTATCGAGCCCTGAATCCAGCGAAGCCGGGAAGAAGATAATCGCTGCCTTTGAAGAACTCCCGAAAGAGTCGCAAGAGCGCCCCCACACAAATGCCTTATACAAGGTCGAGGCAGTGTTTCATCACCTTCTAAAAAGTAAGCTCATGTTCACGGAGGGAGAACTCGGGTATTTACCGACGGCGAAGTTCAAGATACAGATGCAAGAGTTTGCAATGAATCCTGAATTCCAGGACATGCTGGAAGCATGGAAATTGCGGGGGAGAACACGTCATGCCGACCATTAACCGGATTGTGTTCAAAAACATCGGACACGACAAGGCAATCTTCACGGATCTCACCATCAATTGCCGCACGTCGACACTTCCGGGTGCGAGCACGTATGTCCTGGCCGCGAACGGGGTAGGAAAAACATCGCTGATCGGCTTGATATTCAAGGTACTTCGGCCATTTTCATACGAGTTTCCCCGTGGGGAAGGAAACAAGCGACGGTCGTTTTCAGAATATATCCGGAAGGGAACCGGCCATGTCATGATAGAATGGGTACTCGACGATAAGGATTCGCGCGGGAATACGAGATACCTGCTCACGGGCATGGTCGTCGAGGCCAAGGACCATCTCCTCTTTTACCGATCATGTTATTCGAGTGGTGAAGCGCCGACATCACTTGGCATCGAAAATTTTCCCGTGCTCAACGAGCGGGGAGAGTACTTGACCGTGGCCGAGGTAAAGAAGGAATTGAAGGGGTTCTCTAGCGATTCCGTTTATTTTACTGACGGCATGCGCTATTGGGAGGACGAGTTGAATCGATGGCGGATCACGCCCGATCTATTCCGGCTTCAAGCGATGATGAATCAGCGAGAATCGTCGCAAGACACCATGTTGAATTTCGGTTCCGAACTTGCGTTCATACAAAAACTCGTCGGGTACATCACCCCGCTAGACGACAAGGAAAATCAAGAGGAGAGCCTCAAGGAGGTCAAGGATTACCTCGGGGAAGTTAAAGACATGCCCAAGATCCTTGCGGAACGTGATTACTTGGAGGACATTCGCTCTTTCTTGAGGAAAGGTGTTGTTTTCCAGGTTGAGCGACAGCGCGCACATGTATGCTTGATATCCGAATTGGAAGGCTTGAACACGGGACTCTCGAGACTCGGCCGGTTAGATGACGAGGCAAAACGCGCCTTCGACGAGAGTGATGAAGAATTCAAGGAGAAATGCAAGCTGAAAGATGAAACGGACGATAAATTAAAGGAAACGTCTGCTCAATTGATGCGAGCAAGATTGAGTAAAGAAAAGGCCGTAGTAAGGGATAAGAGAGAAACATCGCAGCGGATAGATCAAGAAAAGCAGAATCTTGACAAGGAAATGCGTATCCTAGCTGCAGTGCCATTATATAGGGAGTACGAACAATTCAAGAAACGCGCCGATGACTTGGATGATCGATTGAAAGAGCGGGGCAAGCCACTCAAGGAAGCCTATGAACTCGCTGCTATCCACTACGGTATCAAGATCCTGTCCGAGATCGACGATTTGAGCGTGATACAAGGTAAAAAAAAGGAGGAACGGGAAGAAGCCCAGATGGAGGTTAAACGTCTTTCTGCAGAAGCAGGGAAAACGGCGACGCAAATTTCTAGGGCACGGAGTGATTTGTCATTGGTGACCTCGGATATCGAGAAGATCGACTCGGAAAGGCTAGGACTTGTGAAAAGCGGGACGATTCACGAAGGGGAAGATCCTCAATTCGCATCCGGACGGCTCCGGGATGAAAATGAAGAATCTGATCGAATCTTGACCAAGCTGGATTCGGATCACGCTTCCGCTCTCCGTCGACAAGGAGAGATCAAATCCGACATCGCAAGGGTCGATGCGTGTATTAGTGCGACCAAGAAAGACCAGCTGGGAATCGAAAAAAAGCTGGACGAAGCAAAGTCCGCCTGGCGTAGGGTCGTAGAAACGAGATATGCATCCCAAGACTTACGCCCCGAGCTTCGCGATCAAGTCGAGCCCGATTACGAGGAAATCAACGACGCCCTCGTCTGTCGCGTGAAACAACAAGCAGTCGAATTGACCTTGGAACGTGGCAAGCACGACGTGGATATCACGAACCTGGAGTATCAATCTAGGTATTATACCGAAAGGGGGTTTTTTCCTCCGGGGAAAGACGTGCAGGAAGTCCTCAAGATCCTGGATGACCACGGGATCACCGCCAAGCACGGGTGGCAGCACTTGCTCGACTCGTATCCTAACGACAAGAGCAGGATCATAGAATGGGTAGTGATGGCCCCGCATGTCCTGGAAGGCGTCTTCGTTCAAGCCACAGACTTGGAAAGCGTGAAGCGGATCGTCATCGATTCTGGTTTCTCGGCGGATATCCCAATATTCATTTCCCTAAGCCAAGCCTTGGAAGAGCATCCATCGAGGAAAACCGATACAACGATGGTGATTCACGAGCTTCTCGCGTGGCGGCACGATTTGCAAGAAAAGATCGCCCGTGCTCAAGGACTTGCCGGCGAGAAGCGAAAGCTCGAAGAACTCGTGAAAGAAGGGGCTGATAAGATCTCGGTGCTATCAGAGTTCGAGCAGATCGCCAGCGGGTTCCTCTCGCGGCATTCAAGAGTGGAATATAGGGAGTTGATATTACAAAGACAAAAGAAGGAAGACGAGATAGCCACGCTTGAAGTGCAAACCAATGGATTACAAAAAGACATAAAAAAAATAACCGGGGATATCGAGAAGATCGGGTTAGATATTGCAAAGGAAAAACGAAGGAAAAAAGGACTTGAAGCATCGATCAGCACCATCGAGCGATTCTTGACATCGTGGGAAAAACGCGACGGGTTGATCCAGAAGAAAGAGGAGCTGGTCACGTTCTTGGAGACGCTCGACCGGGAGAAGGGACAAATTAAAGATAGAATCGACGAATTAACCGCGAGAAACAAGAAAATCGAGGACGCCTTGGAAAAATTGGCAACGAGGATCCAAGAGTTGCGTTCCGACTTGGACCCGATAAAGTGCGACGATGCGATCATGGATGCTTGCAGCGCGGGGAAAGAACATCCGGAATATGAAAGCATAATGAAGAAAAGCCTTGATCTCTTGAAAGTCGGATACACGGCCGCAAAAAAAGACTTGGAGACCGATCCCGAGACCAAGCATATAGAGCGGGAGCTGCAAGAAACGCAGAATGCAATGGAGAAGAAGCGCAAAGCCATCTACACCCCGTTTAAAGGAATAGAACGTGACGAGACCAAGTTAATTGAAGCGGTCGGCGAATATTCCATCAAGCACGCGGCATTCGATGATGAGCAGATCGGGTCTTTACTACAAAAGAAAAAAGAGAAACACGACCAGCTCACGCGGTCTTCCGGGGAGATCGACGCGGAAATCAAGAGCGGGGAAGGAACCATCGTGACGCTCGAAGGCAAGATGAAAGAGGAAGGCATTTCCACCGATGAACTGCCCGGATCCTTTGACGAATTAGAAGCTTTGATCACGGAGCGCGAATCGGAGGAGGGTCATCTTAAACGCAAGATCGATGATCTTGTCGAATCCTTGAAGAATTTAACCGAGAAAATCGATACACTAAAGAAAATCAAGCAGGACGCGTGGAAAGAGCACGAGCAACAGATACTCTTGTTCCGGTCATTGAGTTCGGTGGTTCAGTGCACGCTCTCGGATCCGCTACCTTCGAGATCGACGGTTCCTTCATTCGAGGATATCGAGAAAGAATGGACGAGCCTCCGCGAGTACATGGAGCGAGCTTCGAATGCTTCCAGCGGAGCTAGGACGGCTTTCGATTCCGCCACTGCAAGAGCGACCGAGTACTTGGATGAACTGCACAAGCGCGCCATCCCGAAGAATAACTTGCTCGACCAGAGCCATTACCCGGATATCTTCAGGAGATTCTCGCTCGTCGAACTCGAAAGCATCGAATCGACATACATCAATGGATTCTCCACTACCATCGAGCAGCTGTCGGACCATATAAAGGACCATGAAAGAAAGCGGAAAAATATCGTGAACGTGTTCTCGACGAAGGTGCTCACCATTCTCGGTAACATCAGCGATTTACAAAAGACACGGGTACCGATTCCCGTCGGGGAAGAGACTTACAGGATGAATATCTTGGAAATCATTTCGGACATGCAATTAGACGGGGAAAAAGACGTTCAAGAGATCGATCGACGTATAGAGGAGAGATTCAAGGATTTCGAGATCCACGGTCTTCCTGGCAAGATAACCAATTACAAGGAGTTGCTCGAGGATCTCGTGGGGGTATCTTATGGTGACAGGGTCAAGCAAGTGAAATTCCTCATCCCACGCCCAGGCGCGATAAAGCCGGAGCATCGCGACCTGGTCGAGACCTTGAAGAGCAGCGGTGGTGAAATAGCGACCGTTGCCATCTTGTTGTACATCTTGATTGCCCATTACCGCATGAGAGTGGAAGGTGGCGAGCGAGACACCACCTCTCCGTTCATCATGGATAACCCATTCGGGAAAGCCAACCGGTACGATCTAGTGAAAGCTCAGGTGGATCTGGCAAGAAGTCTTGGAATCCAACTTATCGTCTTTTCGGGACACGCTGATGCCAGCGTCCTCGCCGAGTTCGACACGATGCAACCCTTGCGCGCCTTCCCTTACGATGGAAAAGGATTCACGGAAATCGACGAGGAAACCATGAAAGAATACAAGATGGCACGCATCGAAGGTGGCTCGATCACGTTTCTGGGGGAGGGGGAATAATGGCGTGGAGAGCACAGGAACTCGAAGATTTTTTCAAAGAAATCCGGCTCCTCACCAAGAATAGGTCGATCGAGACCGAGAAATTATTTCTCATCCTGGAAAAGCATCCCCGGTTGATCGAAAACAACAACAGCAGGTTTTCCATGATAAACATCTTGAACGAGTTGCGGGAGATGAATCTTGTCGAGTTTTTCAAGGACAAGAAGTATTTCGACTACACCACGATGCCCCCCATGCCCTTAAAGGTGAAGTTCATAGAACCAGCTATACTAGCACGAGAGACGAAACCATGGGCACGCCACACGTGGCACCCCCGGCTAGCCTGGCTAGCGGTCGAGCGATCGATGCTACACGACACGTACGATTTGCTAGTTATTTTGGACGATTATGTCAGGCGGCTCCCAAGTGCACATATCCCGATGCCGGAAAAAGAGCGCTCCTTGGAAATCTTCGGCGATGAAAAAGCACTCAGGAAAATCATTGAAACTTTCAAGGACAAGGATATCTTCTCCATTGCTAATTGTTATCAGACTTACGAACCGCTCGTGGGTATCCCGTTCGACAGCACCAACGAAACGATACTGTTCATCGAGAACCGGGACACGTTCATGTCTACATGCAAGGTCATCTCGCTACTCGATGATAAACCCTACAAGGCCGTGTATTATGGTCAGGGGAACCAGTTCAGCACTGCCGTACTTTCCATCCCAGTAAATCACGGCCCGGGAACCCGGATCGAGTATTTTGGTGATGTCGACACGCACGGGTTCTTCATCCCGCAAGACGCGTTGAAGGCTCTGAAGAATATGGATTCTAGTTACGACATCCATCCGCAACCAGCGATGTACGGGCGGCTCATCGAGTTGTACAAGAAAAGAGATATTAAGATTGAGTGTTCGGTGGCCACGAAAAGGCGCGATCTCGATACCGCGTGGATAACAAGGCTGCCCCCAGATATATCGCTCGATATTCTTTCCATCTTGAAAAACAAGGAACGGGTGCCGCAAGAACTGCTAAATATCATCGAGATTTACAAGCTCTTTTCAGGAACTAGCGATATCCCACGTGAATTAGGGATCGACAATGCCGAATTCATGAAAAGGGTGAAGCTTCCGAAGATCGGAAGTTCCAACCCTCCACTGTTATCGTTCGTTAAAAACGAACGATAATCGCATGTTCGCATTAGAGCCGGGCTCATGCTACCACCGGCGCATGCATGCCAGCGAAGTTCATAATTCACGTGATTATGCCGCCCGTGCCGATCAAGCTGCCGATGCCGGCCATGACCGCGCCGAGGAGGATCCACGTGACCGCTCCGGTGTTGCTGCCGCGGGATACGAGGAATACAATGCCCCCGATGCCCATCATCAAGGTGGATAGCCAGCCGATCTTGTCAACCAGGAAGGTCGTCGTGGTCTGGTACGCGTCCATAATGGGACCCGCAGGGAAGGTCGCGAGGCCGAGCTTGGCCACGCCATCGAACGTGACGGGGATGGCACCGAACTGCTGGGCTGCAAGGGACACGAAGATCCCGACGAGCACGCCGCCATACACGAGCACCTTCGCGCCGACATCCCGCTTGATGATCATGTAGACCGTACCGAACGCCATGACCACCATCCCAACGAGGATGGCGATCACGACGATATTGGCGAAAATCGATGAGAACGTGAACCGCAAGAACGAGAAGAGGTCGAACTGCGCCAGCATCTCACGCGTCGCCCTCCACGTGCATCGTCCACCATTTCACGAGTTCCTGGAACGTGGCCGACGTGCGGTCTATCTGGATGGACTTGCTGGATTCCGAGCCGCGCACCGCGCCTTGCTTGTCCACGTACACGACGTGGCAGTGGATCGGGTTGCCGTGCAAGATGAGGTGGGTGAAGGGGTATCGCTTGGCGTCGGCGAGTTCTTGAGTGTTCACCTTCACGGTGAAGACGTGCCCGCATATCTCGAACGTGGTTTGCAGCCGCAGGGTTTGCACAGGAGCCGCCGGGCGCGCGGGCATGGGGATGGTTATTGCTTCGGTTATGGTTAGTCTCCCATCCATCGCATTAGATGTTATAAAGCAAAAACTATGACAAGTGACCGTTTTAAGTGGCGGCACCAAAATTCTTAATCTAAAAATATCGATCCTCCCCCGTGCAAGAATGTAACGGGCGAGGATCATGATCACTAAAATGAAAGTGGAGATCAAGTCACGAACAAGTGAATCAAGCACGTTATGAGTCTAAAGAAGCAAAAACGTTTAAAGGGAGCTGTTCTCTCTTATTAAGTACGCCAATACCAAACAAAAGAGAACAAGACTCCCATGATCACCAAGCAACTATCCTT
>JAUQYW010000462.1 GCA_030587525.1 Candidatus Sigynarchaeota archaeon
TGCTAGGCATGATGCTATACAACCGATGGGAGGTTGAACGAAAACGTATTCATCAATTGATGCTCACTCATCAACCAGCAATGGAGAATGTATCTGGGGAGCCACGTACGTGGATCCGGCGCAAGCACGAGCAGGAATGCCATTGCTTGCCAACTGCCGTGGGATTTCTTGTCGATTCCTGGCGCGAAGGGATTTTGTCGCTGTTAAAAACAATTAAAGGGTGAAAAAAGAAATACTCAATAAGTAAAAGGAGTAAGTAGAATGAGTCCGCGAGCACTGGGCACCCGCCAAGGAATTCACCGTGTACAACGAATCGCCTAGAACGATTCAGATAAAGGAGAAAAAAAAGAATCAAGATCTTTTTACCAGGTGGCCGCACAAGCGAGCTCGCCCGCCGTCATGGCGGCGAACCCGTGGTGCGGGTACGTGTTCACGAATATGGAGCGCGTTGCATCGCGGGCCTTCGCAAAATCCGCGGTTTCTCGCTTTATGCCCTTGAACAGGTTCACGTGCTTCTCCAGGACGAGCATCCACGCGTGCCCCGATTCACCGGCGCCGAGTGTTTCCTTCGATGGCGCCCCGGGCTCGAACCACGCGGCCGATCGCGTTTCCGCGACCCGCGGGAACTCGTGCCGGGACACCAGGATCGAGAAGGTCACGCCCGTTGCGAGCCCGATGCCGTGCAGGTTCCGAAGCAACCGCCGCTGGTTCCCGTCCACGTTCGATGGCAGCCTGGTCACGCGGAACCCGGCGACGAGCTGCCACGAGATATGCTTTCGCATGGCGAGGATATCCCGTGCCGCGTCGTGGTAGCATTGCTGCTTGCTTCCCGTGACCACGACGACCGGGGCGACCAGCGATGGCACGATCGCCAGCCAGACAAGAACCGCCGAGCTTGACGCGAGTGCTGCTAATCCACAGATTGCCCCGAGCAGCACCACGAGTGCCGCGGGCGCGGGCACGAGGTTCGCGCGTTCCACGCGGCGCTCGGAGAACCAATGGTGGAATTCCTCGGCCACGTCTCGTTCTTTGTCCATTTTCGTTCAACCTTCTGGGAGCCGGAACCATGCGGACAAGTCGGGCGGGCCGGTCGCGTTGAACATCGCCATGTACCAGCACGACAGGAAGATGAGCAAGAATATCCCGCCCATCAGCACCTTGCCGCCCCATTTCGCGAAATTGGTGAAGTGCACGATGGCACCGATGAGGATGACAAATATGGCGGCGATGCAGCCAATCGTGATGATGAACGAGGCAATCTGTGCCATGAGCAACTGGCCGCTGTCCACGAAGTTGCCCCACATGTCCTTTGCTGAATAAAGTGTGTCGATACCTATCATAACAGGTCGGAGGTATCGGGCGAACTCCACATTTAAGAAAAAAAAGCGGGATTTTCCCTTAAATTCCGCGGCCACAAGGTCGTCGCATGGAGGTGAAATAATCTATCATGGTCGTAGCAGTACAAAAGCAAGCAGAACCAGCGATTCGAGTCGATGAGTCGCGCAAGTACCGCGTGAGCGCCGGCCAATGCGAGAAATGCGGATATTTCAAGACATGGGACTTCAAGATCGTGAACCCCAAGAGCGGCAAGGGTCTCCCCGGCCACGTCACGAAGGAAGGGTTCAAGATCAACGACGGCGATTGCCCGTTCTATGCCTTGCTCAAGGCAAAGACCGAGGCCAAGGAGCCAGCCGTCCAAGAAGAGGCCCCGGCGCAGGTTGTCCAAGCACCCGCGACACCTGTGGCGCCCAAGAAGGCAACCCAACCACCCGCGACGAAGGCAGCATTAACATTTTCGGGGGATGGGAACACGATCATCGCCACGATCGGGGCGTGCTCGGCGACGCTGTCCCGGGACAGCGCGATCAAGGCGTGCCGAGATTTATTGACGATGGTCGTAGAATAAATCATGTGTTTTTTTCTCTATTCTATATTTTCGGGCCACGATGAGCGATCTGAAGGATCAAAGCTCTTTCTTATACAAGTTGAGCAAGTCATTGACATCTTCCTTGAACCCGTCGAGCTCGGCCCCGATGGCATCGATCTCGCAAGCATTTTCGAGATACACGAGTAGGTATACATCCATCTCGTGGAATTCATATCGTCGCGTTAAGATTCTCGCCCCGTTCATGGAGATTACCATTATTTGGCTCGCCGGCTTGGCCATCTCCACGAACCTCTTACACATGGTCAAGACCATGGGTGCAATTAGTTCTAGACTTACCCCGGTAGTTTCGTCCCTGGCGTAGTCGGACATGATGAATTGGTGGGTGTTGATCAAGAGGACGGCGCTACTGCAAACCTTTTTCGAGAAATCGGCCAACACGTTCCTAAAAAGTGCGCGGTTCGGGGTGCGCACGCGTAAACCATATGAGTAGGCCGCCGTGAGTGTCCCGGGCTGAAAGATGGATGTCTCGAAAAACACAACTGTGTAATCCCTAGCTATATCCTTGAACATCTGCTTGATCTTTGGAATGTCGGGACGATATGTCCTGGAGTATATTGTATTTTCGTTTAACTTATCGATCTTGTGTAGCCAAACAACAATAACAGGTATCTGCTCGAAATGTCTCTCAACTTCAAGGATTTGTTTGAAATAATCGATGGATTCTTGCAATCGATTTCCATCACAAATATCGACGATGTAATTCAAGATATCTAAGTCGAAGAAAAACAATTCACTTGCTTTGAGGTAGTCCTCTCGATACTGGTGCTGCCCACCAAGATCCCACGTGGAAACAGTCATGCCCATTATCTCACTCTTATCACGGCATGAACCCTTAGTTGGTTGAACGTTGATCATGTGATTATACTTGAACTGGAGCGCGAGGATGATGCTCGTCTTGCCTGAATTATCAAGACCCGCAAAAATGCTCTTGGTGCCAACGGTCTCCATACTCTTGATGCTAGTCGCGATGTCCGGTAACACTTGCCTTAACTTTTCTTTGTAGGTGGTATCGTCGTATTTGTATTTGAGCAAGTGCTGGAAGATGTTGATCTGGAACTCGATGTCCCTTGGGATTTTGATATCCTCCAGAAACAGGGCGAGAAAAGTTTTCTCGTGGGCTAT
>JAUQYW010000470.1 GCA_030587525.1 Candidatus Sigynarchaeota archaeon
GATCTTCCCGCGTCGAGCTTTTTTTGCGAGCGCGACGCTCAATCTACCATCGCCGCACCCGATATCGAGGATTTTATCGGTTTCCGTTGGATTTAGCAATTCTAAGCAGGCAAGCCCAACTTTCTGCTGCAATGCAGAACTTTTTTCGTACAGACCTGCATTCCATTCCATTTTTCATCCCTTAGTGATGAATTCCCAGAACTGTTTTAAAAATATTGGATATTAGATGACGATTCATGCAGAATGATCGTGAACATTCGGCAACGACGTTAGTGACCTTGCATTCGATGAATGTGCGAATATCAATAAAATTCATTTGTTATCGATGATAATGGCATGGCAAGTCTATTTCTTAAAAAAAGGGGAAAGTCATAGAGAAGAACGTGGCGGAATCTGTGCCGCACGGCTTAAATTGCCTCAAGTAACATCCCGCTTCGGTTTCCTTGCCCGCGAGGACCTGAACTTGACCAATAAGGCAACTGCAAAAGCAGTTAATCCCCCAGTTAAGGCGCCGGTCATAGCTGCCAAGGCGATCTGGTTGCCATCGGAATTGCCGGGCACGCTACTCGCATCCAGCGGATCGGACCCGCGAGCCACCTCGATCCCGTCGAGAATTCCATCCCCGTCCGTGTCGTCATCCACCGGGTTTGTCCCGATCCTGATCTCGAATGCGTCGTCAAGGTTGTCAAGATCGGTGTCGATCCGCAGCGGATCTGTCCCGTACGCGATCTCGTTCACATCCGCCAAGCCATCGCCGTCCCTATCCGTGATGATATCGTCGAGCTGGTTCAACACGGCCTCGATCGTCGACATGTTGGAAAGAAGCTGCGTGTGGGTCTGCTGCAAGTATGTCCAGTTTCCCTCAACGAACGCGAGCACGATGTCGACCAAAGTCATGTTTCCATCGAGCATGGCTACGATCGCATCGTACTGCACCTCGGGTAGCAGTGGTGTATCTAACGGGTTCGTAGGGTCAGTTCCCACCTGGTGCTCGTATCCATCTAGGAAGTTATCATTGTCCGAGTCGATCCGCGAGGGATTCGTTCCGATCGCGTATTCCTCCCAGCCGAGCAAACCATCCCCGTCGGTATCTTCCAGTAAGTAAAAATTGGCGTAAATCTTGTTGGAGGAACTCCCGGAATAGATGTCTTGCTGGTAATTCACATAATTTTCGTGGATCGTGCTGCCAGAACCTGTCACACTGATACCCGACATCGTGTCGTTGACCACGACGTTCCGAAGTATGTCGGCATAGTTCACGTTTACCAGCGAAATTCCTCCCCGACGGTTAAGAATCAACATGTTATTTCGAAGCGTGCAATAAGATCCGCCAGAAACCGAGAGTCCGTCAAGAGTATTGGAAGACAGGTTATTCGACTCTACCAAGCAGCCGTTGGAATTAACAAGGACGATCCCCGAAGCAGCCATTTTGGTAATGTTGTTTCCTGCAATCGTGTTGTTGTGCGAGTTCGATAATTTGATGCCGCTGCTCGGGCCTCCCGTGATGCTGGTCTCCGTGATTGTGTTGTTGTGTGAATTCACGAGCGCGACGATCTCTCTTGCCCCCGACATGGCTTGGCGGGTGATAATTCGGTTGAAATTACCACTTGATAATAAGATGCATTCTTGCGAGCTACCGGAGATCCCGTTATACTCAACGATATTTCCATTACCTCTGATGAAAATGCCATTGTAATCGTTGCTGGCTAGCGTGTTGAACCGTATGCTGTTGTTATATGCTCCCGAAAGGTATATCCCGTAATTCCCGCGAGTGACTTTGTTCGACTCGATCGTGTTGAAACCGCTGCTGTCGATGATCAGGGGCCGCTCCACCGCGTCGGTTATGTTATTGTTCACGATCCGGTTATATCCTCCACCATATCTGACATTGATTCCATAGTACGAGTTGAACACGCGGTTGGCATTCACCAGCGTCGAGAAAGAGCCTTCCAAGACCAATCCATAGCCACCGTTGAATGTATTATTCTGAATTATCGTGTTGTTGGAATTCATAATAATAGTCAAGATGTCCAGTCCCGAGAAAAAGTTATCGCAAATGGAGTTGTTGATCGAGCTGTCCATACTGAAGCTCCGCGAGTAACCATTATGGGAGATAAAATTGCCCGAGAATGAGCAATTGATGCAACCGCTGGCAACCACGTTAATATCGCCATTCCCGGACGCATTGTTGGCCGATATGGTCAAGTTGAAGCATTCTATGAAATATGCACCACTGAAACTATTGTAGCAAAAACGGTTCTCGCGAAACGTGCATGACTCGGAATAATAAACTAGCATTCCCTCAGCATTGCTTTCTATTGTGTTTCCCGTGATGTTGCAGTTGCTTATGGTATTAATGAAAATGCCAGCGATCTGGTTCCCGGTGGTCGTGATGTTATGCACCGTGATCGAATCGCAATAGTAGAGACAAAGCCCGCTCGACACCGAAGATATCGTCATATTCGAAATGATGGCGCCAGTGCAATTTGCTACGATGATCTGGCCAGCGCCGGTGAAGTTAAATGCTGCTGCCCCATGGGTGTTGTAATAATAAACGATGCGATTCCCATTGACCGTGTTCGTGCCATCGATAGACATAGTCGACCAGAGACCGGGCTGTGAACCCTCGGCATAGAGCCCTCCGCCTTCCAATGTATTCCCGGATATAGTGATCCACCTACAATTTTCATCGATGGACAGCGTGTCATGAATGGCGGTAGCATTGTTTTGAAGTAAGTCCACCCGGGTCGAGAGCAAGATATAGATTGCCCGGTCCATGATTCCTACTATGGAATTATTTTTGATTAATAGCCGGTCGCAATTAGACATGTACAGTCCAAAATAGTTGCTGATAGATACATTGTTATCGGAAACGCTTGTATTGGTACAAGTCTCCAGGAAAATATTTTGCATATAGTGCATCGTTATTTCATTTCCCTGGATCGTGCAATTGTCCACGTTCCTCGCATGCAAGCCTATGTTGCTCGACCTGGAGGTGGTGTTGCTGATCCAGAGACGCGTGCAATTGATAGCATAGATTCCCTCATAATAACAATTCGAAACCGTGCATCCCGTTACATTCACGTTCGAGCAGTTTACTAGCAATAAACCAGCATTGAAACCAAACCAACCCGAAAATCGCAGCGTGCAGTTTGATATTACGAGGAACTTATCGGTGTTCGAAATCGACAAGCATGTCGAGTATTTGAGCGCGTTGATGTGGCGATCGCGAATTACATAGGGTGATCCTTGCGTGCCGTTTCCTCCATCGGCATTCGCCGCTAGATCCGCGTTACCGTCGATAATGATGCGACCGGTCTTTCCCGGATCAAAATAAAAAACGATCGGGTGATTATCATACACGCTTCCCAGGTAGAGCTGGTACGGGGTGCTCCATATCAGGTCATCGTTTATGGCAGCAGGATAACGGACTTGGTAATCCCCCCAGAAATTGCCGAAAGTGCCGTTGTCCCAATAACTATAACCGTTTTGGTCCCTGCCATTATATTGATTGGCGCTGAACATGTTAAGGTAGATGTAATTATAATAGGAATAGCCTGCGTGAAAGCCTGCGACTGTATTATGCTCGACAATGTTCTGCGTGAACGTATTGGCGTCCGACGACCAAATGAAAAAACCGGTATTTGAATTGCTCGAGCAATTGTTGCCGTAAAATGTATTGTAATAAATCTGGTCCGCGTAGATGCCATATCCGCTCCGCACGAGCTGGTTGCTCGAAAAGGTGCAGTACTGGTCCAGGTATAAGTACAAGGCATATCCCACGGTATTCAACGTGATGTTATTTCCCGAGACCGTGCAGCCGTCACTGGAGAAAAGCTCGATTCCCTCGCCACAATCAGCGATGACATTCCTTGAAATGTTGCAACCATTGTTGGAATGGATCTGAACGCCTATGCCGGGATGATTCGTGACTATGTTTTGCACGACGGTGACACTTGTTTCCTGATTAACGACGATACCGCAATCCAAGCTCGAAATTACCGTGCATTCCCGAATCGTAGCATCATCCGAATTGTCAGCGCGCACGCTGATGGCGCCGTTGGAGTTGGCTGTGACATGCTCCACGATGCAGCCGTCGGATGATAGCAATGCGACCCCGTTATAATTGTTGTGCGAGGCATCGTTCCTGGAGACCGTGCAACTATTGGCTGCATCGATGACGATACCATAGGCGTTGTAACACGCAGAGGAATTAACAATCACGCAGCCTGGTGATGTATGCACGAAGATGCCATAGTGCGTGGAACCGGTGATCGTGCAATTCTCGATGACGATAGCACTTGATTGTTCCAGGTGTATGCCGTCCATTTTTCCTGTTGCATTGCATAGCTCAACCCGCGTGTTCGTGCAATTAACGAGCTCGATGCCAAATGCAGTGGAATTTTCCAAGGAGCAGTTGCGAATGACAAGATATCGTGTCGTGTTGGCAACGCGGATGCTCTCAGTCGAGAAGTTTTCGATAATATAAGCCTCATCCCAGGACGAGCCATTGCCGCCGGCTTTGTCAGGGAATGTATCGAGGGCAGCATTCTCCGTTATCGATATAGGAGAGTGATATGCCGATTCATGCAAATCAACGAATGGAATCCCGCGCGGTACTCGATCGGCTCGTCCATTTTCAGCTTGATAGGCCTGCCCGAAGGCGATGATCGCACACCCGAGACAAGCCACACAGATGCATTGTATTATAAGTAATGTTTTTGTCATGGATCATTTCACTTACAATAATTATCGGATACACATTCAATTCGAAGCGGATTAAACCTTTTTGTACGGGCTCTATATTCTTGAATCCTCATGTTCCGCATATGGTTTTTTCTGAGAATCAGAAAAAAATCCGATTATTTCAAATAGTCTACCGCTTTTTTTTAACGAAACCAATTGGCAAGCATTAACACGTGGCGCTCAACATTGAAGCGGCAAGAGGCACTGACGGTCATCGAAGCGCTCGAAACTAGGCGGGTATTTGAATTTCACAGCTACGCTGCGGATGCACGAGAAACTCTCGTGTATGATGCTGCCAGTGATCGCTTTATCATCACGCGCTATCACGCGTACAATCCTGGCGAACCGGAGCGGCGCACGTTCACATGGACGGAAATGCTGATGGAACTAGAGATGCATTTTTCGTTTGCTAGTTTTGGCCTCTCGCCCATCGTAGAGGAAAAGATAAAATAATCTATAATGATTTAATCCAATCTCCCATGCTCGAGCGGGATCTTGATGATATTGGGCCAGCCCTCGAGGGAATACCGTTCTGGCTGCTTCTTGAAGAAATCTGCAAGCCAAGTATGCACGGTTTATCGAGCTCCTTGCGAAGCCCGGTATTTCTGAAATACCGCAGATAGCCGTTGAATATCTTAGATGATTAGCGACCAGCTATAACGATGCCGAGCCCGTTTATTTCAAATGACATGCTGAATGGTCAATGGTTCTCATAGATAGGAGGTAAGTTATCCTACAACTGCGGTTGCACATTCACATCGGTGTCACACAACCGAGTGATGCCCAGCAACTTACCATAGTCCAGCTTGGTGGCCGTCGTGCCAGTTATATCCACGCCCATTCTCATTAGTAGCCTCATCAGGGCATTGTAGAGGGAACTCGGCAATATTTTGCACGTCTCGGCCGCTCGTGTTAATTTATTGTCCTCGTTGCCAATGATCGAGCCCGTGATGAACGCGATCATCGCAACCTGTGTAGGGAACATTGATGCTTGGATCAACCTACCAATCTTGCGCTGGACGGCGGCAGCGATCAACGGGATGCACGGGTCCTGATCAATATGCTGGGCAATCTGGATCGCGCAGTCCAGAACGCGCTGAGCCTCCTCGCGCAACGGGAGATCGAGCCCGGCCTTGACGGGGAATCGCACGCAGGTCTTATTTTTTCTGTTAATGATGAAGTCTTGCTTTGTTCCTCCACAATTATAGCTTTTAGTCAGATCAGGTCGACAGTCGTGATTTTTTTTGTCATGGACGGTAGCAGCAAACCCGCGAAATCTGTACGATAAGAAGATTGATCCTTGTCCGCTGGGCAGTGCGCATGATTCTGTGAGAGTTCATACAAGCATTCTGCATTTCTCGCAAATCTTCACGTGTTTTCCTGTCTTTTTGTCAACCGTAAGCGTCTCGTGTAATGGCCCGCCACATCTCGGGCACGCATCAGATACTTGCGTCTCTGAGTCCATCTTTAATTCTTCTACTGCCTGATCCATGTCCTCCATTACACCCGAAACGGGCTTGATGGCGGATTCTGATGAAGTCTCTCGGTTCTCGTCTCGTATGGAAGATCGTGCCTCTTGATATTCAACTTGTTCAGATGTATCCGGTGAGATGTTTTGTGATGGCAATTGGAAATTGCTTGGTACCGATTGCCCTTGTGATTCTCCTTTCGTTCTTGATTTGTAAATGCCGATTATAATCCCGATGGAAATCAAGATGATTCCGATTATTAATATGCAAAAGAAAGCGTACATGGTACCAGGATCTGGAAACGTGGTAGGGGCAATCGTATAGTGAACGATCAAGACACTTGCAATAAAATCCGCTATTATCGAGCCCGGGATGATGAACCCGTCGATCCAATAAATCCGTGGTATTTTTTTACCTGCTCGCTTAGCGACTTCTTCTTCGGGGAGAACTTGTGCAAGAGCCTTGATTCCGCCAACACACCCCAGAATTCCCCCAATAGCTCCGACAAACCCCCCTAATGACAAGAAGGAAACGAAAATGGCGAGCAACCCCGTAATTATCATCCAAACACCGCAACCCTTGGTGATCTTGATTCCAGAAAGGATCCCATAAATGATGAGCATACTTCCACC
>JAUQYW010000474.1 GCA_030587525.1 Candidatus Sigynarchaeota archaeon
ATTGATAGACGAGTATTCATCATCTTTATCGCCCGTCTCCTTCTCATCTTCATCGCTCGTTTCCTCCTTCTCTTCATCGGCCACCTCCTCCTCATCGGCCACCTCCTCCTTATCCCCCAAATACAGATCGGGCTGAAACCCGATATTTTCGCCGTATTTGTTGGATTCCATGTCGACCTCTCTCATTTCTATTAGAGCCTTGATGTCTTCAACGGTGTTATATTTTTCCAGAAGGACATCACCTGCTCCTGCAGAAATATGGCCGCCAGTATCACATTTGCAAAATTGAATCGCTTTGCTCCCCTTTTCTCGAAACCCTATCCAACATCGCGTCATCGACTTCACCTATGGTCTATTCAATACCGATAGGATATATAGACTTTGAACACCTCCGAGGTGATCCTGAACGCTGGCGGTGAAGCGCTCGCAAGTGTCCTCGCTGACGATGAACCTTTCCAAGATCATTCTTTGCACCCTCCGCACGTCCTTGATGATAAGATGGATCTGGACGATCCACAAGAACCGTATCCCTTTGCGCGAACTATTATTTTATATCGATGCCGGGGCGCGAGAAGGGCCTCCCTTTTTACAAGTGAACGTTCTTTGCCATGAGCAAATCGACCATGTACATGATGGACTTGTTTACGTTGAAACTGATCTTCGATGAGGTGGGGATATATGCAGCGAACCCTTGTTCTTGCGCGACTTGATTGGCCGCAGCATTGACTTCCTCGAGATTGGTCTGGTCGGGCAAATCGAGCTTCCCGCCGAGCAACACGAGTGGAATGTTAATTTCATAAAATATTCTTGATCAAAATGCTCTGGAGCTCCATGATACGGAGCGGATTCGAAATCCATGAATACGGACTCACCCGCTCCCCGTATATGTCCGTTTCGAAATCCGTCATGTACAAGTAAACCGTTCGCGAGATCTTATATAGTCAAACAAGTCATAGAACAGTTTGCCAAAGCGCCGACTTTTTAAGAAAAAATAGCTTCATATCTGAGGATAACGAGAAATATCACCCGGTGTATTGAAAAATGGCAGAAGTCAAGGAAGGACATGATGAAGAAGAAACAATACGAGAAAAACTGTCAACTTTCCTCGTTGACCTGAAGGAACCAACGGGATTCGCGGAAATTGTCAAGGCTATGAGTTTAGACCAAGCGCATATGCATCCCGAGAGTCTTATCGATGATATCAATCATGTCTTGAAATCCTTAAAAATGAAAGGTATCATGTTCCATATCCTGCCAGCAACATGCAAGAAATGCGGTTTCGCGTTCAAGACGACGAAAATGGATTATAAAATTCCCTCGAAATGTCCGAAATGCAAAAACTCACTCATCACGCCGCCGATGATCAAGAGGAAAAAAGAAACACGTTGAAATCATCAACGGCAATTGTTTTATTTTACAAGGTAAAATGTGTCGTTTTATCACTGCTTTCTGCCGCGTCTTGTTCATTTTTCGTTCTCGTGATGCGGGCAAGTGCCACGACGAATCACGGCGCCGATTCCTAAAATCGTGGGAAAATAAAAGAAGATAAGTGTTAAGCAAATCAACGAATTTATTTCTTGACAGGTGCCGGCTTTGCTTCTGCTGGTTTTACCGCCGCCGGCTTTGGTTCCGCTTTCTTTTCTGCTGGTTTTTTCTTTCCCATGAATATTCACCACGATCAAGTGATGCTATCTAATATTTTTGGCGAGGGAGGATAATAAGCTTTGTATAACAAGCCAATTATAACAAGCTTGATTCTCATCACCGCTCCTATTTCTTGATTTCTATAACCTCTTTTATAGAAACAAGGGATTCTACGCGGCAAAATGTCGTTGAATTATGCCATCGCAATCATGCGGGTTCGGATGTGAATCGCATAGCTGTTTCTCATGCCGAGTGCTTGTCGGCGAGACACGAAGACGATCTCCGGACATTCCTTCCATCGTCGGTTTTTGGATGGTTATGAATTATGCAAGCTATAAATAATCCAAAATCCAACCAGTAACACGCTTCGCACGTGTGCCGGGGCCAGGGACGAACGACGCCGAGTACGAAATAGCGGGGCGCGAAACCACGGGTAGAACGCCAGCACTCGCCAGGCATTTTTCACGCGTAAATTTTCCCTCAACGACTTCCATCTCGATATTGTACATGTACATCTAACAAAATCGCCACTAATCCCTCTCTCTCTTTCCCGTCTTCTTTTTTATGCCTGGCGCTGGGGTTCTACCCTTCCTTCCCCCGTTATCGTGGAAGCGGGAACCTAGAGACGAACCATGCAACCATCGTACCTTGAAATATAGAGCTGATCAAAGATGACCATAATCGAAACTGTTGAAAGCCTCATCGAATTCATGAAAGAAATCAAAAAGGATGAACCCTTCACCCTCATCATCCAAAATAACTCCCCAGATCCATATAAGCCTCCAAATGGTGTCGGGTGGAAGAAAGCAATATCCCTGGAGGCTGCGGTGACGAATGCACTGAAGGAAGTCCACATCAAGATAGGGCATGGCACGAGCAACGCGTATTTTTACAAATGAAAAGAAATTTATCTCGATTTTATCCCAGGATAGCCGAATGAACGAGCATATAGGCGCATGTTTCTTTATCACGATGAGCACACGCATGTTGTAACCGTGATCACACATGAAAGATGAGCGAAAGGACCCTGATAGCATCGTTCGGGCCATATTTATAGAACTGGGAAGAGGTGGCCCGAAGACCCCGACCGAAATAGCAAAAGCGAGTAATATTAATTCGGAAACGATACGAAAATACCTGGATTTGATCGAATTCGTGCAGGACCAGCAACGAATCGTTTTAAGATCGACCGCGGATGATACCGTTGCCATGCTGGTAAAGGACGGCAATTAATAACAACCGGAAGCCGCACGCCTTGAACAGCTCGTAGGCGACCATGCTGCCGAGGATCAGCAGGAAGAGTCCTTCGATCCTGCATCCGCCGCGCGATGATGCCTTGATTTTGATTCGCCTGGCGAGTGTTTATCCATTTTACTTGAACAATTCTTGTAAATCCCTATCAATCGCTCGCTTCGTGGTGGCAGGAACGGACTTGATATCTATGCCAAAGTCGTCAATGGATTTATCCTTGTGCAAGAGTCCAAGAATCAACAAGAGCGCGTTTTTCACGACGTTTTTTAGATCGGCGTTTTCATTATCGATCTCGATCTCGGAGCAGATCTTGACGATGATCTTCGCTATCTCTTCATGATCGACATCCTTCTTGGAAAAAAGAAGGATAATCTTTTGTTAAGGAGTAACAAGCCCATTTAATTTATATTCCGATTGGATGGCGTGTCGGGGATTGCCCGAGCTCGTATCAAGACATCGCTCCGACGACCGTTGCGGTCGCATAAATGCTATTCTATGAAGGTGAAGCCATGCGAAGAGAAAAACAATACTGGCGCGCCTATGTTGTATGGACTATTCGCTGGATCCCCCGGAGCCAAGCACCGATCTTCCCGGCCGGAATCGGCTCAGGGTGGTTCAACCACTTGCTTCCAATGGTCGATTCGCGCTCATCGGGCTTGTCGTAAATAACGTGGATTTTTGACGGGACATGCTTGTCGCACATCACGAACAGGCGAATGACCTCAGCGCGGCACTCCATGATGAGGGGGTGCTGTGCGCCGCAACCGGGGCATCGTTCTTCCCGATCCGGCACTTTACTCGGCTCGTATAGCCACGGCTCGTCTCCACTCTTCATACGAAGGCGCGGCGTGCCATCGAGCATGTTAACGACGCCACCTTGCATCGCCCTCACGTAGAAATATCGCAACCCGCCCTCCGTGGCCGCGGGTTTGCCGATACGACTCTGCACCTCCCCGACGAACCAGCGTCTGTCAATTCTTTCACGATGGGCAGCGCCCGCTCGTAGTAATCCCTCACGATCCACCTGATCGTGATGCGGTCGTCGATCTTGCCTGGGGCAAGGCTCTGTCTTTTTTTCTTTGGCTCATGGACGCCGTGCTCACAAAGAGCTTCGGGAAGTCCTCCGATAGCTCGATCCACTGGGACGATCTGTGCAAGAACGAGGCAATGGAATGGACGAAGGAATTCATCGCCAAGTACGCGGAAAAGTGGGATTGGCGGGAAATGAGCGGGAACACCTCGATTCCGTTCACGGAAGCGCTCATCAAGAAGTACGAAAAGAAATGGACATGGCAAAGTACAGGGCGGGATGAGTGGCGCCTCTCGGGCTTGTCGGGTAACCCGTCGCTCCCGTGGTCGGAGAAGCTTATCGATGCCTTCATGACGAAGTGGGCGGCGCGCACGATCACGCAGAACACCGGCTTGCCTTGGTCGATCGAGTTCATCAAGAAGTACAAGGACAAGCTGCGCCTCCCCATGAACGAATTGCACACGAACAAGGGGATCTGGGATAAGGCGATAAAACCCCTCGTGGACAACGAGGTGATAGAAAAGCTGTTCGCGAAATATTTCCCTCCTATAGCCGGGCTTATATGACCTTAGTCAAGCGAATAGTCAATGACAAAGGTGAATTAATTCCCCTCTTTTTTATAGGCTATCATCCTGGCCCGCCGGGCTTGCCCGATCATTAAAGATCGCACCCTCTTGATACGTTCGACCCGTTTGATAACCGAGCGTTACACTTGATTAAGATAATGTGTCATCATATCGCGTAGAAGGTCATGAAACTTCCAAGTGCGATCAATAAGTTGCTCGTACGGTTTGGCCTCGTGAAGGATGAAGGAAAGGCCGCCACCGGCGGGCAAGGAACAGCAGGAACCGCCAAGGATTACCGCGATTACCTCTGGCAGGAGCCCGGTTTTCACCGCACGCTTGGTTCCCTCTGGTTCCAATACCTTCCATATGTCCTGACGGCGTTTTTCTCCATCATCTACTTTGTCATCATCTTGCCGACCGAGCGGGAACCCGCACTTCTTGCACGTGGTCTCGAGCTTGTCGTACCATCGGTAGCAATGCACGCATTGGAGCCGGCCGCAAGAGGGGCAATAATATTTCACGGGCCGCTTTCCACACACTGGGCACGTGCTGCTCGGCTCGTTTTTTGCCCGCTTTTTTCCTAACATCCCCGTCACCTTGCGTTACTTGACACCGGAGGTCGTTGATGATGCGGTTGCCATTCGCACTCATGATGATCCTCACTTTCGGCATGCGGTATGTAGGCATGCAAGTAAGCCACTATTTAGCTTAGCCGAGCTGGCCGCGCGCTCAGGTTTTCTGCGGGTCGTATTTCACTTCTTTCATTTCTTGCGGTTTCGGTTTGAATTCCCGCGGCGTTTTCGGGATCGCCAATTTAGCAATGGTCAGAATTATACCATAAACGATCATGAATGTGAGGATGTTAACCCCCGTCTGGAACGTCGCCGGATGTTCAGGGGCGACCAATAACCCCCAGCACACTGTTATGACACTCCCAAATATCGCTATAAGGAAGTCCCATGTACCGGGCCGGCGTTTGCCCGCGTAGCATCCAATCCACCCGGGGATGGTTAATATGAGGCAAAAAAGACCAACCATGACAAACCCGGCGTAATAATAGGGGGCATTAAAGATGTCAGCGGAAACGTTGCGGTACCCTAGCACGTTCCAAGAACCGCCGGCCTCGATGGCTAG
>JAUQYW010000489.1 GCA_030587525.1 Candidatus Sigynarchaeota archaeon
CAAGTGAATCTTTATCGGTTTCACCTCGAAAATACCAGCGCCAGCCATAAAAGCGAGGATTGATTGGTTTTGGTCTCTACGAGGCTTAAGGACATATCACTTTTTTTTCTATAAAAACTTATATTAAATCGGGATTCACGCCGCGATAATGCCAAGGAACCCGAGTGCGTACCACGCGAAGCTCACGGTGATGCCCAAGGTCTCGGTTCCCTCGGTCCACGTCACGCCGGGAAACCAGACGCCCTCCGCGCTGAATAATGCGAGGATGGCAATCCATGCGCATATGCATGCTGCGGTCATGGCCAAGCGCGCCGCGGCATGGTTCTGGATCATCTTGCCGGCATTATCTTTGTCACGACAGCAAGCGATAGCGAGGATGGCTGCCGCGATCGCTGCCCCGATGATGCCGACCGTGCAAGCCTTCACCGCGAGCAGCAACATGCTGCTACCAGGATCCAGCAAAAGCGTCACGAGTGACGCGTAGTCGGTCGTGGAGACCTGCGTGCCGAGCTGGATCGTGGTGATCGTCGTCGCCGCGAGGGGCGAGACCAGTGCGATGGCGGCGCAGCCTCCGATGGCAAGGGTCTTTCCCCCGATCGCTGAAGGGTCGCGCAACTTGGCAGTCAGTACCTTGACGCGCTCGACATTGCGGATCTTGAACAAAATCAATGCGATCAACAACCATATCCCGCATGTTATGCCACGTGATAAGTTTAGCGTGCTCAGCACGCCGATGGCAGTCCACGCGCCGCTAACGCCGCAAAACAGCGCCCCGGCGATCATGGGTTCGATCGTGAACCGGCGACTTTTCCCGGGTTCGGCATTCTCGGCGGACTTTTGGCTTGCCAAGGCCAGAGCGGATCTCCCCGTCGTTGCCGCAATGATAACGGCACCAAATCGCACGAGGCGGGCAAGCTCGGGCGACGCTAGCAAGGGATATACCGAGAAGAACGCCCTGGTGAGCAAGCGGACGCCCGGGTCAGAGATCTTGGTGCTTAATTGTGCATGTGCGAGGTGGAGCAATGGCAAGGCGAGGTGGATGCGAGCAGAGATGGAAGAGTTGCGGCACGCGACGGCAGCCCGGGACAAGACCGACGATATTTTCTCAAGCACATCGCCGTCAGGGAGCACCATGCTTGCGGTTGACGCGAAGGTCGCGACAGATTTGGAGAGCACCGCGATCATGACTGCGACGGCGCTTCGAGGTTGCCGTGCTGCGAGCAGTGCGTTGATATTCGCCACGTCCGGGTCTGCATCTGGTTCGATCGTGGCCATCACGCATCACCCTCGCCAAAAATATGCAGCAATTTTCCCAGCTCGGCATCCAAGCCTTCGATAGCGGGCACGATCGCCTTCACGAGGCCATCCTTGGCAGTATCGAGGTACGGGATCGTGATTTCCTTGATAAACTTCGTGGCGATGGAGGTGCGCTCCGCGGGCGTGCTGGCCCGGCCATAGGCGGCGAGCATGGCGAAAAACCGCTCTTGCCACGCGTCGAAGTTCTTGAACAGCGCCTTGCGAGCATCATCATTATTTTGAATCGGCATGAAATGAGCTCAGAACATCGGTATAAGGGAAAAAATCCTTGCCAAGGTGCTAAAATCTGAATGCTTAAGAGCAACATTCTTAATTCTAGTTCTGGTTGCAAATGTCCTCCCAGGTCCTTGCTAACTTCCTAAAACGGTATGATTCCTTGGCTCCGTCTGAATTCGAGGAAATGGTCGCAGAATGGTTCCGATGCCAAGGTTGGAAGGATGTCAAAGTGACTGGAAAGAGAGGGGACATGGGCCGGGACATCATTGCCACCGACCCCTCGGGAACTCAAACGTATATCGAAGTCAAGTACCACGAAAACACAATCGGGCGTCCCGTGATTCAAAAATTGCACTCGATTCTGCAATTGCATGGTATTCTAAAGGGATTCGCGGTCACCTCATCCACTTTTTCGAAAGGAGCTGTGGACTATGCCAAGCAAACCGGAATTACCTTGATCGAGGGAAAATTCTTCCTGCAATCTTGCACGGAAATGGTAAAGGGGAAGGATGAAATTGGCCATGAATGTTTCACGACAGATCCAGATACATTAAAGAATGTCTGTACCGCGCAATTGGCTCGTGAGCTTTTCTCGTATCCTTCCCCTTCACCATCCTACATAACGAATATAGAAGTCAAA
>JAUQYW010000495.1 GCA_030587525.1 Candidatus Sigynarchaeota archaeon
CCTTCGAAACGATACCCTTGATCCCGGACTTGTCATTGACCGTGAATTCATTGTATGAAATGACGTTCTCGATTCCCGCATAGGGGGACGTGGTGTTCAGCAAGACTCCCGTGTCCAAGTCGTAAAAATTGTTACTATCCACTCTGACTCTAGCACAGTCCAGCAACAAAACCCCAATATCATTGGGAGCGACCAGGTCAGACTGGAACGTGCTATACTCGAGCAAGGCTTCCGAGGTAGATGAACTATCGAGCGTGACCAAGACGGGACTTCCCGTGATCAAGCAAAATGATAGCCGGACCACTTCAGGTTCGAGGAAATACATGCCAGACTTGATCAAGTCGATGGGTTCCATGTGGATGCCATCATATGACTGCCAACCCGCGTCCATCACGATACAATTGGACAGCGCCGTTGATGACCCGGATGTCGCGTTAAACTTGAACGAATACCCGGAATACGTGGTGAAGTTCGTGTAGTCCGCGATCAAGTATCCCGCATCGAGGATGATGATCGACCGGTTCACCAGCCCCGTGGAAAACATTCGGATGCGGCAACTTGTGAAAATGGCTGTGCTGTTGATCACGAGATCCCCGTTGATGATGAATTCGCGATTATTATATGACACGGGGTCGCTGATGACCCATGGATCAACGAGAATGCCTGATGCACCGAAGATCAACGACAAAGGTGTGCGTAAATCAAGAATGGCGGTCGGACTGCCAGTGAACGTGAGACCAAGGTAGGATATCTCGATGGTGACGTTATACATGGTGGAGATGTACAATGCATTGAGTGTTCGGTAAATCCCGGGAATCCGGAACACCCTGCCGGCGGAATTCGTCGTGAAATTCGCGCTCATTCCAGGTCCATCCGAGTGCTTTTGCACCAGAGCACCATGAATGGGAATCTGGTTCGTGTCCCGCGCGAACACGCGGATATAATTACCCTTGAGCATGTGGGAAGTCGGGGATAATATCGCGCTCTTGACTTCACTAAACTCCGAATTGAAAAACGTGACATTTGAGGAATCTTGCAGCACGAAATCCTTGCTTCCGGAGCCGGTGGAGTTCAGCGTCGAGTTTTCAAACACGATGTCTGATCCACGGTCGAGGCGCGTCGCGTTCAATGGAAACGTGGTCTGGAACCGCGCGTTGAGTATGTTCGTATTCGTCACGTTTGAAAAATAATATCCCAGTTGGTTCGTGGACCTCGCGTTCATGTTGGTGACCGTGAGCCCCATGCAGTTAGTGAATGATGCTGCTGTGTTCGTAGTGACAATATTCACATTGCTGAGGGTGATCGCCCGGTTTACGAGGCCGGCGATTTTCATGCCTACGTCTTGCCGCGTGGGATAAACGCCGTCGAGTATCACATCATCAGGTACACCCCCGCTTGCACTCGGCTCGACCAAGCACCCGATGGAGCCTGCGACGAGCGCAGTCCGGATAGTCTGGAGGTTGATGCTCGTGACGTTGCGGCAATCACCAGCGAACCTTGCGCTCGTAGCGAAGTCTGAAATGGTCGTCTCGTTGAGGAACGCATTCGAGACGTTGATGAGTTCGAGGCCGATGGTGTTCGTTGCCGAGCCACTGTCGAAAATGGCCAAGCCGTACAAGACAAGCCCGTTGGTTTCATCGAACGTGGCGCCGGCACGCATATACCCCACGAAATCGACCGAGTTGAGATCGATGTCAGTCCCGCGCACGGCATGGAGTCCTTTACCGTTCGTGGTAACGCCTATCGTGCAACCTATCAATCGAACATGCTCTGCATCGTTTAAGTACAAGGCGGACTTCGTGACATCGCTCGTGTCAAAGCCTGATTGCCAGAAGTCGGTGCCTTGTGCATCCAGCGTGCCATACACGCGAATGTTGTATGGATATGCAGCGCTCGATGCTTGTATCGTCGACACCGTGATGTTGAGCACGCCGCCTCTTTGGACGACGATCTTCAGCGCGGGATGTGCCATAGTCGAATTCATCGTGACCGAGCAACTGTCGAAATGCAACGAGCCCGTGCTCGTTATGGATATATCTTGATCGTAGGTCAATGTTTGCGCCGTGTAGGTAACTGGTGTCGAGATCACGATCACCGAGGATCCGAGGTGGTCGTCCGGAAATCCAGATCCTGTACGGTTTTGTCGCGAAGTTGTCATGAGGACTGAACTGAGCCCGGCCACGATAGCGATGATACAAACCAAGGCAACATTTTCCGAGTGATTTGTGTATTTCTTCATAATTTTTCCCTCGTGTCTTCATATCTGTGGTTTAGCTTCGCTGCTATACCTCGGTCATCCATTCCTTGAAAGACATTTTCGATAGCACCCGGTACAGGAACAAGTACAAGCACAAACAGCACATGTTCAGCATGATCATAGCCTGGGCGAGATAAGGACCAATCATCGCAAGCAACAATGGATATGCGGAATCCTGGCTTGTCACAAGAGCCGGGCTCGCCGGGGAAGATTCCGTCACCTTCACGATTGTTGGAGAGATAGCCTTCGAAGCGCCCTTTGGCGGGCTGGTGCTCGGGACATAATAATCCGCCTTTCCGAGGGTCTGACCATTAATCGTACCGATGATGATATCGGGCACCATGTCACCCATATTCAATTGCCCGATAGCTAGAGACGTGATCGAAGAACCAGCAGCCAAAGAAAAGGTCGTCCTGCCGGTGGCAGCTGATTTCACGAAGACACTCGTCCCGACTGCGGCGACGATGTCGATCAAGCCGTCACCCGAAACATCTGCAACACGCATGTATTCCTTGCTCGCTCCAGTCCGGCCCGATACGGAAATCGAATCGAATTGCGCGGTCCATATAGATGCACCGGTCTGGAGATTCAGACAAGCAAGGATACCATCTCCTCTTTGTATCGCGACGCGACCGCCCGTGGTTGCATCAAAGCCCGCGCCGAGTCCCGCGACAATCGATTTGCCGGAATACAGGTTCCGGTTCGAGCCTAGTGCAGGGAAGAAGGCATTCACGCTCGTCGATCCGGATGTCACCACGTCATCGAAGGCATCAGCGTCGAATTGCCCCACGATCATGCAAGACTGGGCATTTTGAGATGTAAGCGAAAATGTCTGCACGGATCCAGGGTTGATATCGCCGTTTGCCACCGAATAGAAGGAAACAAAGCCTTTACCTCCAACTGCTAAAGATCTCGTGCTTCCGAAATTGCCGACCCCGACGCTCGACGACCCGCCCGCGAGGATCATGGAATCCAGCACGGCACCACTCGAACCACCAAGCGTGAAGATGAGGCCTTGGCCAGTTAATGCATTGGTTCCTGAAAGTACAAGGTCACGAGTATGGGTGATGGTGTTGGCGCCCAAGATCGCGATGCCATTTAGGGCAAACCCGGGGAACCTGGTTCCCACGTTAAACTCAAACGTTGGACGTGGATTCGGTATTCCCCCGCCGATCAATATTTTCCCGTTGAAGACTTTAATGCGAGGATCATTGTTCACGATTTCCCCGATGATGATTTCTTCGAATCCATCTCCATTAAGATCATGATTTATCCGCATGCCTGGAATTTGCACCCCGGAAGCCAGACTGAAGTTCCCAATGACGTTGCCGCTCGTCCCGAAGATTGAAAGCCTGCCGGCTTGACTAAACGACAACACGCTACTCGTGGCAGCACCATATTTTCCTGCAGACACTTGGGCAACGCCGCCGCCAACTGTCGAATCCACGCTATGCACGTACGTGGGAGTATCCGGCAAGTTCGTCACATTGCTCCGGTGCTCGAACAACGATATGACAGATAAGGCCAACGACCCGGGTTTGAACACGGCCATATCGAGCCGCTCATCATCGTTGAAATCATCGATGAGGAGGTTGTGCAATGTCGCATCATCTGAAGGTGTACCGGTCAAGTCTTCCTTGAACAACAGCGTTCCATAGAACGGATTGAATCCGAACAGCGTCGAGTTTGCAGAACTGTTGGCAAGCACTAGTATGTCATTATAGCCGTCCGTGTCGATATCAGCGCTGGTGATGTAATGGACTGAATAGCCAGCATTGTGCAAGACGCTGCTGTTCCAAAGCATCGTCTTCGTGTCTCCATCTACCACGAGCAAGTAACCATCTTGACTCGCGAGTACGATATCGGGAATCGCGTCCGAGGACGCGTTAACGGAAGTAATATAATGATACGGGCGATTGTTCCCGAGACTTGTTACGGAAAAGTTTGATTCAGAGATCGATGTATCCCTCCCGATCGTGACAATTTTGCGTGAGCAGGCCGAGAAATAGACCATCTCGTCAAGGTTGTCGTCATTGAATTGCCCCACGATGGGCTGGTACTTGTATCCCGCGTTCCATTGGAATGGGGGGTCAATTACGTCCGAATTATACTCGGCACCAGTCTGTCCATTGATCCAGAAGCGAACGAGACTACCCGTATATGGAACAAATGACGAATTCGTCCCAACCGTGACGGCGACGTCTATCCGGCCCGGATCGTGGAAAATGCCCGTGATCAGAGACCGCACGTGCTCATTTCCAAACGTCTGGTAAGTCCAAGTATAATTCCTCGTCCATAATAAAACACCTGTTCTTCCTGAAACGGCAAAAACCGTTTTCGAAGATGCTGCGATGACGTCCTTGGTTCCATCATTATTTACATCAGCAATGCATGAGATCTCGATCGGCTTTGCACCTGATGACATCTTGTACGACCAGAAACGTGAATGGTTACTCGCCGAGCCGGAATATGCCTCGATTTCACCGCCTTTCCCCGCAGCGAGAATGCTGGTAGAAACCTTGATAAGATCTGGGCTCCGATCGGCATCGATCATTGTCGTGTGGAGAAAATCGACACTATACATAGTCGAACTGGCGAGCTGACCTAGCCCGGTTTTACCGTTGAAATAAACGAGCCGGTCACCGCCGCCCATGAGCACGTCCTTGACCCCGTCGCCATTCCAGTCGAGAGATGCCAAACCATTCCAGTATTTCGGCTCGCCGTTCGTCACGCCGGTGTATTTCCCGGCTATGATCTCCGCATTCTTGTACAGCATTGTCTTGTTAGCCGATTGATCCGCCATTTCAAACGTGAAGAGGTCGCCACGCCGTGCTGAAACCACGAGTTCTGGCCAATCATTGCCATTTACATCGGCGATCGCCAGGTCCGTGATTTCATTGACGAAATCATTTTTCAGCCATGACTCCTCGTGGCGATAATACGATGTGCCAGCATCATACGTGCATTCATAGATGGCCAGCGTTTTTCCAGCCCCGATGGCGATTTCTTGAAGGCCATCGAGATCCGTGTCCCCGGCGGCAACCGCCGAAACAGACTCGTTATTCGGAAGGCTTGATGATATCCAGTTCGAGTCTGGATTCGTTCCGAAGATGACGAATCCCTCACGCGCCGTCGAGTTTTCTCGGAACGTCGAAGTGGTATACATGAATCCACCATCCGCGGTTGCCGTGATGGCAGGCATATGGACATCTTGCTTGTAGGGATCCCAAATGATTGCCGAAAATATCATCGATGCTAACGCTATTTGGGTTTGAAGAATCATATTAGTTTCGGTGACAAAGACATCGGAATGATCGAAGACACCACCAAAAGTGTAACGACTAGCAGTATCGGCCATTTCCATCGTCGAATAGGCGCGGATATCACCGCCCGCGGGGGAGTCGGTTTTGAGGGCCAAGGCCTGTTCCGTGTATTGAACGCCCCCGGTCAACCCCCGCGTTGAATATTCGATACCATATCCTCCGAGAATTGCTTGAGGGGAAACGATATCTGCAACGGAAGTCTGCAGTGCAATGGGGTAGTAAAGGTAAATCCCGCTTAGATATGCCTTGATCATATTCGGTATTTCCCAATTCAAGGACTCGGGCTCGCTCCAGGACGCACCACCGTTCTTCGAGTTGATGAGCTTGATTTGCTCGTTTTTAGCAGAATTGTCGCTCTTGTAGAGGATCATAATCGTGCCGCTGGTCAACACGTCGATCGATGGATCGAACTCGTTGTAGCCAACGGACGTGATCCGTTTCGGTTGCAACCAGTGATTCCAGTTGAAAAAGTTACTGCCGTTCATAGTCATGAAGAAGAGATCGTAGTCCGATTTCACGTCGAATATCGACCGGCCCGAGAACACCACGTGGTATCGCCAACGAGTTTTATCAAACACCAGGTCATAATCTTCAATCTGGTATTCAACCGTGTAGGGTAGCCAGGTTTCGAAAATATAAGTGTGGGACGACCCGGAACTCGGCGGGGAGAAACAATAGATAACATTAGCTGCCTTGTCTAGTACGGTCACTCCAAGCTTCAACGCGAAAAACATACCAGCAGATATAAGATAATAAAAGGGCCTTGGACGCACCAGCGCACTGCTCAAGGCGTGTGGCCCAGACACATAATAGACCATCAAGCCGCCCGTGGACGACACGATAGCAGGGCTCGCGTAGATGCTTGTCGAAGTAAACTGCAGTTGCGCGACGAAATTGAAGTACCGGTAGCCTTGACCATTCCGCCATATTCTAAGACTCCAGGTGAGCCAGAACTTGCCGGTATCCACACTCGCGAGGAGGCACGGATTGAATTCAGCCATCTTGGTGAAATCATAGTTCGCTGAACTAGTGATCACCAATGGATAAACCGTCCCTGTTCCGAACGGCTCGATGCCATTCGTCCACGTGGAACCGTTATTCAAGGAGGACTTGAGTGAGAGGCGAATGTATGTTGACGACGAGGTCTTCGAAAACACCGTGATCGTCCGGTATTTGCCATCTGATTGCTTGATCTGGATGATATCTTGCGTCTTGTTCAAATCTGAAACCTTGTTCCCTGCGACGCTGCCAATGCTGACACCCGAGGCAGTTTGCGGTAACACCGCATCGATGGTCGGATAGTTCGCTGATCCCGTGATGTATTCGATGAACCGGTAATCATTATCATAGGCATATCGTCGTTCAAAGATCGTGACGCCTTTCTCATGGCCGACGATGATCTCGGGCACGCCGTTATAGTTCTGGTCCTGGAGCACGATTGACGAGACCGGCACGCCCTTCCGGTATTTTTCCGGCATTTCCCAAGTCTTGTTGAGGTAGCCATACTGGTTCTCGATCACCTGCACGAAGCCATGTTCGTATTCGAGCCCAGTGAGGACTCTTCCACCAATCACGAGATCCGGGTATTCGTCCACGTCAGGATTACCCGCTACGATAGACTGGATCCAGTAGGTGGAGTACAACGTGCTTCCGATTGGATTTCCCACCAAACTGAAACGACCTTGATAATTCTCCTGGAACGTGTTATTGCCGCGGGAATAATAGATAAACATAAATGGACCAGCCGCCGCGATGATCTCGCCATAATTGTTTGCATCGAGATCATAGTTATCGGATATCGCAAGCGCAGTGAAATTGCTCAGGTGATAACTCGACATTTGCGTGTTCCAGGTAGTTTTACGCAAATCCTGGGACCACACGAGCTTGAATTCATCATATCCAGTATTCTCGAACACGTATATCGTTAAATCTGCAGTCAAGACAAACTCCTTCTTCCCGTCTTGATCCAGGTCACAATCCGCAGCGATCTGCGTGACATGATCCCACATCTTTCGCTGGAATGATCCGGTGAATGTTGGATATCCTTCCAAGACGAGCGTGAAGAGGGAGGCATAGGGGGAAGCTAGCGTGGAAAAGCTGTGATTGAGGTCGAAGGTCCGGTAGGCACGCTTGTATGTATTGTTCGTGAGATGCTCGAACACGTAAACATTGTTGTCAAAATCACCGGCGATGATCTCGTTCTTCCCATCATTATCCAAATCACCCGTCGTCACGGAAAGCGTCCAATCCTCGAGATCGGGAAGCGTGTTCCACGTTTCAAACGTATGGTATCCAAAGTTTTCGAATAGATAATCCTTGGACGAGCCAAATCCTTTATTGCTCGTGATGTCGACCTGCTTCAGTCCCGGATTGGTGGCGATGATGAAACTGTTGTGCGACAAGGCCGTGTCGCCCGTGAACCAGTAAATTTGATCCGTGTGTGGATTATACATGAAAAGCATTTTTGAGGAGTTGAACATGTTGAGCTGGTCGCTATCCGAGATCGGGTAATCGACAAACACTGGCAAGGTAAGGTTATGGATCGTGAAGGTGGTGTCTGGATTCCCGTTGGTGAACACTTTTTTCTCCTTTTCCCAGACGGGTTCTATAAACGAGCCAGTGTTCTTGTAATAGGTGATCCCGGCCTTACCATATCGGCCGAGAATGATGTCCATGTCGCCGTCCTCGTCGAGATCGCTCACGGTCACGGTCGTGTACATTTCCGTTCCCTCGTTGATCGATGCGAAGTATTCCGGATCGAGATACAATTTCCCCTCGTTATCTTGGACGAGCAAGAACAGCTTGCCCGTGTTGAGCACCATGTCTTCAATGCCGTCGCCATTCATATCACCGAATGCAACCTCTGGCACCTTGGACGCGGCTTTCAAGACGGCGCTGAGGCGTCCCGTTTGTTCGAGATCTACAACGTTTTGGTATGGGCCATAAACGACCTTCGATGGATCCGACGGGTAAGCCTTCAAGTTATAGATTCTCAGCTTCGTGTAAGGATTGTTCAACGGATCCCACACGGAGAACGACCATTTCCACACCCCGAGCACGAGTCTCGGAGGCACAGTTCCCGTAGACGGCATGAATTGCACGGAGAGATTAAATCCCTTCCCACCGAATTCCGTGTTGATCTCGTTGAAAAGGACCATGCTCGAATCGTAATTCCAGAAATCGATGGCGCCGCTTGGAGGCTTGTAAGCACGGACCCTGCCGTCCCAGGAGGTGGTGACCACCCGCATATCTGCAAACAATGTCGATTGCTGGCTCGAATACTTGACCCTGGACGTCAAACCTGGGAAAAC
>JAUQYW010000498.1 GCA_030587525.1 Candidatus Sigynarchaeota archaeon
CCAGCGTCACGGGATGTATGTTACCCTCGAAATGTTCCACATAAACAGCGATTCCTCGCCATTCATTCTTATTTATCTCGATTATCACGTCTTCAACATATTCAAAGATGTCCGGGTGTTTTTTAACGCAAGATTTGCACATTTTGCATGCAGCGGTCATGCTTAGATAGTTGTTTGCATATTCGAGCGCGTCGAAGGGACATTCCGTGATAAGGGTTTCGGGATTAACGACTTTATCTTGATGTATGATGAGCTTGCCCGTGAGAGTCTCACCCTAGTAGAATTTCTTTTCTTTCAATTTCGCGTGCAATTTTAACGCCAATTCCTTGGGATCGCCTTTCCAAGTTTCCCGGGACGTGTTGGATACAGGGGGAAAGACGCGTTGGACCTTCGTTGCCGACCCTTTCAGCCCGTAGTGTAAGGATTCCTTGTCCTCGAAATCATTCAATGTGATCTTGTCAACGGATTTACCTTTCGTTTCAAGCTTTCGTTTAAAAGACGGGAGCCTGGGCTGGTAGATGTCTTTATCGACCGTGATCAAGCACGGGAATGGAATCTCCACGACTTGAACAACATCGGGAAGATCCATTTCTACAATCAAGGAAATTCCGGTGATCTGAAGAATTTTTTTCACGTTCGTGACGTGTGGAATACCCAGGAACTCGGCGATCTCCGAACCGACTTGCGCTGTATCCCCATCGGTGGTCTGTTTTCCACAGATGATCAGATCGAACGGATATTTCTTGATGCCTTGGGACAACGTGTAGGAGGTAGCAAGCACATCCGAACCGGCAAACCGCTTGTCGGTCAACAGCGCTCCTGCATCAGCCCCCATCATGAACGCCTCTCGGATGACCTCCTCGGCCTGAGGCGGCCCCATACTAATGACCCGAATGTCGCTCGCGCCGAGAGTTTCCTTGATTCGAAGTGCCGTCTCGATGGCATACAGATCAAAGGGGTTCATCTTGGTATCGATGTTATCACGAATGAGGGAGCCGTTTTCATCCACGCCAACCTCGCTGGTGCCAGGTACTTGCTTGATGCAGACGCACATCTTAATTTGGGGCATTATCCCTTCACCAATCACGACATACAAGGACATGAAAGGAACCTAAAAAAACCAACAGTTCCGACACCTTGAGTAAACCTTTGCTCAAGGCACCGGACATAGATGGCCAAGAGTGATCACCGCGTGATCACGGCGTTCCCATAGGTGGAAGGTAAGTCATCTTACAACTGCGGTTGCACATTCACATCGGTGT
>JAUQYW010000514.1 GCA_030587525.1 Candidatus Sigynarchaeota archaeon
ATTTTCCATGGCAAGGACATGGCCCCGGGCGATATCATAAACGTGCATCAGCGGAAAGCCCGTTGGGATGAAACCTGGAAGGCCATTGTGATAAACCTCCAAGATATAAATGCCGCCGCCGATGAAATAATCACGTGGTCCGAAAAACGTTCCCGGGAGCACCGAAACAACGGGCAGACCACGATCCCGGAAAACCTTGTTGACGAGTTCTTGCGCTGCGAGCTTGGAATCGAAGTATCCGACCCCGATGCGCTTCCACCAGTCCTTTTCCGCTATCCCGTCGTGCACCTTCTGCGCGAACTCGAGATATTCACCGGGCGAATGGAATGAATGAACGCTCCTCGTGGAATCCTCATAAGGGCTCGTTTTTTCGGATCCCATGCTTCCTGGCGGGTTTGGCGCCCCCAGCGTGTTTACCGTGGACGTGTACACGATTTTTTCTATGCTGCCACTCGCCGACGCGGCTTCCAGGATGTTTCTTGTTCCCTCGACGTTGACCATCCATTGGCCTTTTCGCTTGAAGGGATCGAACGTCGTGTTGCCAGCAACGTGCCAGATTAGCTGCCGGTCCTCGACTGCCACCTTGACGGCTTCGAAATTGGTGATGTCGCCCTCGCAAAAATCCAACCCCTTGATTTCCGCTAGGTTCTCCGTTGGCATTCCTTTTGGGTTAAAAATTTTCACGTCTTTGGGCTGGATATTGCGTTCGTTGACGAGATAATTGACGAGATTGGCCCCGAGATGACCCGTGGCGCCCGTGATCAGGATCTTTTTTCCTTGGATGTCCATGTGGTTCTGTCAACTCTTGTTCTTTTTTAAAAATTGAAGGCTTGAAACGATTTGATGATGGGTTCTGCGATGGACGACGTTATCACCAACCGGATTGCATTGGTCGTAACCGGTTTGGTGAACTTATCGATCTTCTTATGACCGATCGAGATGGTGGGCTCCATTGTTACTATGTCTTGCCAGTCGTTACCCACCTTTCCTTGTAAAACATATGCACGGACCCGCTCACCCTCGCGTATGTTTTCTTGCGTGATCGTCGCGAGCACGGGAGTGGGGCTTGATAATTCAAGGATTAATTCCGTTCCCTTACCCGATGTCTCAGCGACCGGTTTTGCATACCGGTGGCGGATTTCATCGACCATTTCCTTGAGCCGCATGATATCTTTCTTGCTAAACAAGCCTTCCATGGTCGGGGCAATGTTGAGCAGCAAGTTGGCTCCATGGCCCACGGATTTCTCGTAGATTTCAACCAATTTCTCCTTAGAAAATAACATGCGACGATAAAGGAATCCCCACCATCCCCTGTGATGGAACCAGTGCCGGTGATGGATCGGGACATCGCATTCCGCTGGAAGCCATTTATCCCCCGTCCCGTCCTGGTCAACCTTTCCGGCCGCGAATTTTTCGGCATCCTTGGTCTTGACAACATTCCAATGGGGATATGGAGCAACGCCGTCCTCGTTTCCGACCCATCGTATGGTGAGTTCGCCCATGTTGAAGATCATAGCATCCGGCTGGTGTTCGTGGATGATACCCATGAAACGGGTCCAATCATAAACGCGACCCGTGCTGCCCGCGCCGTCAAACCACAGTTCATATATCTCGCTGGGTTTCGCGTATTGCGTGACGAGTTCCGTGAGCTGGGCCGCGTAGAACTTGTCGTAAGCCTCCTTATCCTTGTACGCTGGCTCGTGGCGGTCCCAGGGTGACAAGTAGAACCCGAATTTCATACTATACTTGCGGCACGCGGCCACGAATTCCGCCACGACGTCACCCTTGCCATTTTTCCACGGCGTGTTCCGGATGCAATATTCGGTCGTCTTGGTTTGCCAATTACAAAAACCATCGTGGTGCTTGCAAACGAGGACCATGTACCGTGCACCTGCTTCTTTGGCGACCGTCACCCATTGCTCGCAATCGAGCCTGGTCGGGTTGAAGGTTTCGAGCTTGCAAGTGCCATCTGACCACTCGCGGTTGTTGAACGTGTTCATACCAAAATGGATGAAGATTCCAAACTCGTCGTCTTGCCAGTGAGCTTGTTGTTCCGTAGGCTTTATCACATTTACCATGGTGAGATCAGTTATGTTTTATTTGAAGGCGTGAACATTTGCCGCGCTTTTTCGAGGTCCTCGGGCGTGTTCACGGCGATCTTTCTATAATTCGTCTTGGTCTGGATTACCTTGATACGGTACCCGTTTTCAATCACGCGCAGCTGTTCCAATGACTCAGCAATTTCGAGCGAAGATGGAACTTTTGGATATTTTTTCAAGAACCAGCCTTGCCACGCGTAAATTCCTATGTGCTGGTATAGCGTGGTCTCGCCTTTTTTACGCTGGAACGGGACTGGTGCCCGTGTAAAATACAAGGCGAATCCATCGAGGTTCTTCACGACCTTCACGTTGAACGGGTATTCCCAATCCTTCTCGTTAGAAAATTCGCAGCAAAGCGTCGCCATAGGAATCGTGGCGTCGTCAATGAGCGGCTTGGTGACCTCTGTGATCATGGCCGGTTCCATGAACGGCTCGTCGGCTTGCACGTCGACGATGATGTCGAAGTCTTGGTCGAGTTTCACGTATGCTTCGACGATCCTGTCGGTTCCACATGTATGCTTGTTACTCGTGAGAATTGCTTTTGCGCCGAATTTTTCAACGACATCCTTGATCTTCTCGTGATCGGTCGCGATGATCACCTGGCCTACACCAGGCGCTTTCAAGACCCGCTCGTACACGTGCTGGATCATGGGCTTGCCGCCAATATCCGCTAAAGTCTTGCAAAAGATCTCTTCGGAGTTATATCGAGCTGGTATCGTGACAAGAATGCGTTTTTTCGGCACGTCCATCACTTTTTTACATTGGTGTTATCGTTGAATCTGCCAAAATCGAAGAAATCGACATGTTCGACGATCCATTCGCGCATAGCTTGCCCATCGGCGCTACCTTGCGGGTAACTCATGAACGACAACTCCACGCCCAATTCCTCGGCAACGCCCCTGGCAAGGAGTGGCCATATCACGCCGATGTCGCCGATGATGGGAACGGATTTCTCGAGGCGTGCAAAACCGCTCATTTCCATGCGGAATGGCACGTTGAATAATTTTGTCTTTGGTTTCCCGTCGTCTATAGCTCTCTGGACCTCGGCGTTTTCTCGTTCCTTATCCCAGACGGATTGCAACGCGGGGTCAAGATCGATGCGGATGAGATGCTTGTCCCGCAAGGTGTAGGTCGGCATGCTTTCTTGAACTGCCCAGATACCATGACCTGTATAGGTTTCAAATGGCCCGTCGTGAATTTCTTGGGCCAATGCTAGCGCGGATTCGATGATGGCGCCCGCGTTGGACAGCATTTTCGCGATCCGGGAACACCGATCCCGGATGGGAATGGAGTCGCCGATGCATATGCCCGTGTTCCCGCCGCCGATCATCTGGGGGATGCTCACGAGCACCGGTATGCCCCGCCGGGCTGCGGCTCCGGTCATAGTCATCGGATCGGCGCCTAGCCCTGCCACAGCTTCGAGGGGTTCGTGCCGCGTTTGGCACATTTTTAAAAGGGTTGCGGAAAGTTTTTCGGTTCTCGGCCCCATCGGGTATGCCATATTGCCAGCCGCCTTTATGATGACCTTGCCGTCCATTTTCTTTGCTTTTTCGATGAAAGCGTTGTCGATTGGAAAGTCTTTGGAAATCCTATCTAACTCATCTTGTGCAAGTTCCGTGAACTCGAAGAGGTTCCCTCTAGGTAGGAAAAATTTCTTCTTCGGCGGGAGAGCAAGGGTTCCCGGGTCTTGCGATGCAAATCCGAGTTGATCCCCTTGCACCCGCTTTACCTTGTCGAGCGACCCTGCTAGCTCGTGGGCGATGACAGCGCTGCTCGTGATGATCCCGTCGACGATTCCCGTGCGGATCAACTCCGCGGCGAGCGTCGTGACGCCTTCATGGATGTTCGGGCCAGAACCGGTGACGACGACGACTTTTTGCTGGTTGCGCTTGACCTTCACCACGGCTTTGATAGCGTCGTGCAGCCACTCGGCCGTATTTTTCGGTAAGCTTGCCTCCAGGGAATTCAGCATGGTTTTATTGATCGGGAATCCCACAGCGTTCACCGTCCTTTCTTTTTGTTCGCACGCGCCTTGAAATATTCGTTGGCTTTCTTCAAATCATCTGCCGTGTCGACCGACATGTAATACGTCGTGTCCTCCGAGGTCGAGACAACCCTCAGTTTCACTCCATGCTCGATAATCCGGAGCATCTCCAATGATTCTGTTTTTTCGAGTGGCGTTGGTTCCCACTTGACGAATTGCTGGAGAAAATCCTTCCGGAAAACGTATATCCCGAGATGCTCGTAATACTTGATGTTAGCAGTGTTGCGCGGGTAAGGAATCTTCGCCCTCGAGAAATACAGGCCATTTCCATCGATATCCCGGACGCATTTTACCACGCCCGGGTCATCGAATTCCTCCTTTCTCACGATTTCCCTGCACATGGTGCACACCTTGAGATCTTTGTCGTCGATCATCGGTCGAAGCGCTTCATCGATCATTTTCCCGGTCATGAAGGGTTCATCGCCTTGCACGTTCACGATGATGTCGTGCTCGAAATTTTTTACCGCGTAAGCAACCCGATCGCTGCCCGAGAAGATTCCCTCGGTAGGCGTCATAATGCAGTTGCCCCCGAATGCATCGACGGCCTTCTTTACCTCCTCGGAATCCGTCGCGATGCAAACCGCGTCAAGTAATCTGGCACTTTTCGAATTTTCATAGATCAATTGAATCATTGGCTTGCCTCCGATAGGGAGAAGCACTTTTCTTGGCAACCGGGTTGATCCGATGCGTGCTGGAATGATGGCAATGGCTTTCCTGGCAGTTGCGGGCATGAGCATCACGGTTTGAATCGACGTTTCTAGGAATCAATGCTCTCCTTTTTATCTAAATAGCAATAAGGATTTGTGGTTTGAAGAGAAAAAAGGTGATTTTGATTCATTGCCACGAATACACGACGAGCGATGTCCCCGGGGCTTTTTTTATTTTGATGTCCATGCCTTCCAGTATGGTTGCTCCGGGTATGGATTTTTCGATGCCCTCATCAATGAATTCCACCTTGTAAAGGGTTGACGGTCCTAATCCTTTGGGCACAAGTTTCATGGATGCATTTTTTGCCTTGTCGCGCCTGAAGGCAAGGATCATGCCCGATTTCAGGTCATCGCGGTGAAATTGGTATGCCATCCAGCAATCGTCTTCCGTGCTATACGGGGTAAGCGGATAAAAGTCGCCGTAGTACAGTGCCCGAATCCGCTTGAATTCCTTCAATCGCGCTTGGAGCTCTCCTTTCTTGAAGTCTGGTAAAAAAGGGTTAATGTTCATCGCGAGTCCGCACGTCATGGCGCTGCGAAACTTGTAAGGATCGGTGAACTTGGTGCCGGTGCTTGTTGGTGGCAAGTACAAGCCCAGCCCATAGGTCATGCATTGTTGACCGATCGGCTCGAAGTATTGGTAGTCGCTGCGCCACAGCGCGACGCTCCGGGAGATCGTCTCGAGATCTATCCGCCGGCCCCCGCTGGCACAGTTATCGATCACCAGACCCGGGTGGCGGCGGAGCAGCTCGTCCCAGTACTTGTAAAAGCCTTCAATGTACCGGATCTCGGTCATCCCTTCCCGATCCGGCTCATCACCACGTTCCCAGAACACCCATGGCTCAATGTTGAAATCGTGGCGATAGATCGTGACGCAAGCGTCGGAGATTATGCCCGATACATGATCTGTCAGCCATCGACGTGCCTCGTCGTTTCCGAGGTTGAGCAAGTGATTGTCCGTGCCGGGTATTTTCAGGAGCCATTCCGGGTGGTTCTTGTGGAGCCATGATCCATCGTGAACGCGCTCGGGCTCGAACCAGAGGACGAAACCCATGCCAGCATCACGAGCAGCGGCACCAACGGGGTGCAAACCCCGGGGAAAGCCATCCTTCCTGGGGGTCCAGCTTCCAACGCCATTTGGCCAGCGGCCTTCAAACCAGCCAGCATCTATCCACACGCAATCGAGACCGAATTGTTTCATTTCCCCGATCATTTCCAGCTGATTTTGCTCCGTGAACTTGTTTGCTTCATCACCGAATTTTTGATCGCGACAAGCGGAATTCGCAATGGGCAATTGCACCGGTTTTCCATCCTTTTTTGGAACGTAGAACTGTAATAGGAGTCTCCGGAACTGGTTATGGCTCGCGATACGATCCGCACCTTTCCATGGAACGAGCAAGATACGGGGGGCCCTGATCTGCTCGCCCGGGTGTAGCTTCAACCGGGCAACGTCCAAGCCCGCTCGCACGTGCATGCCACGGTCATTCCGCTGGAAGAATGAAACCCATTGACCCGACCAGCCGATGGCCATGAAGATTCCGCCTCGCCCTTTTTCTTCGATGTTAAAAAACGGGAATACCGAAGTGTTTGACGATCTGCCCCCGATGGGGAAAAGTTCCACCGTCTTGTTTTGATCGAATAAATCTGCAATGGGCATGAAATCGTTGCGCTGTGCGTTGCTACCGAGGGCGCGATGCAAGATACAAGAATGCCCGGGAGGAACGTCGATAATGTCCACATCGATCGACCTGATATCCTCGATGATGGGCGTGTCGACCTTACCTTCATTCTTGAAATGCAGCACCCATTCGATGGCATTTTGCATCTTGAAAAGCGTGCATACGCACGTGGCTGAGAGTTGCGTTACCGGGTCATGATAGATGGACGTGACTGTCACCCGTTCCTCGTCGATCCTCGTTTCATGGCTCGCAAAGTTCCAGCTCGAGATGAAGGTTTCGGAAGGCTTTCCCCCGTAAACGAACGAGAACGGGGGATTCGACCGTTCTTTGAAATGTGCGCTGATCCAAGTTGCAAGTGGCGTTTCTAACATGGAATATCACGCACATCTCGCTTCAAGACCATAAGAAAGTTGCGGACCTCTGGCGTGGTAAGATAGATAGATCAGCTGCTTGTTGAAATCCGGAAATCGAAAAATGGTGCTTATTCTGTTTCCTTTTTTGGATCTCGTTGCAAATATTTCGTGCGAAGATCCAAATCCAAGAAATATAATAGAAATATGACTAAAATGTGATAACTTATCATGCAACCTTTAAAACGAGGGCACTTGCTAACCACACTTGAACAGAAATAATAAATATTTGCAGAAGTGAAAAAAATGACTTCCAACAATTCATTGACTAGAAGAGCTATAAGAATGGCGCCAGTCCCCGCGAAGGAGACCGTGGTTGCCGTTGAATTGAACAAAGACCTGATCCGCAAGAAGGCATACGAGCTATCTTCTCAACGGCGTTCCTATAATGACTATATCTGGTTGTGGGCAGAGGCTGAAATGCGATTGAACAAGGCATTGCAAACCGACATGAAATCGAATCCTTCTGCTGCCAAGATAGATGTCACGAAAATCGTTGACAAGCCAGATGAGAACGATATCAAGAAGCTTGCCTCCGATCTCTGCGCGAAGCGGCTGAAGGTACAAGACGTCCACTGGTTCATTGCCGAGCGTCAGTTCGTTTTTGATGCTGCAAAAGGACGGAAATGAACGACATCCCCCCGTTTTTTCCTTGGGGGTTCTATATCATGTTTTTTTGGGGATTACCTTGCAGCTATCAAGAGAAATTGAAATGATACTGGGCCTCGAGGAAGCCCAGATCGTGAAAGCGATCGACCACGGGCTTTCCGACATTAATTCGATCCATTTGATAACGGGTATCCCGGTATCTTGCATCGAGCGGAAGGTATCTGCGCTCGCGGATCTCGGTATCGTCAAGTTTACAAGAGCCGGGTATAAAATCCGCGAGGACAAGTTAAAGCTCTTAGGTCGCATCGATGGTGCAAAAACCTGAAGATTATACATGTAATACTTTCGGATAATCCTATTTTTTATCCTTGAACACGTCTTGCTTGATGCGTCGCCCGGTCGGCGTGTCGGCAATCCCACCGAGTCCCGTTTCTTTCAACTCGATGGGAAGCTTCTTTCCCACTTTCATCATTGCATCAATTACCTCGTCTGCAGGTACCAATGACGTTACACCGGATAATGCCATCTCCGCAGCCAAGAACGCATTGATGACCCCGATTGCATTTCGCTTGATGCAAGGCGAGATCACCAGGCCCGCGATGGGGTCGCAAATCAAGCCCATGATGTTCGTGAGCGAGATCGCAATGGCGTTATCGATTTGGCTTGATGAACCTCCTGCCATGTAAACAATCCCTGCCGCAGCCATCGCCGAAGCGACGCCGACCTCTGCTTGGCATCCCGCTTCGCTACCGGAGAGTGTCGCGTGATTGCCGATGATCGCTCCCACCGCAGCCGCCGTGACCAATGCATGTAACACGTCTTCCTCCTGCTTGCCAAGCAATTCCCGTGCCTTGAACAGCGCGGCTGGAAGAACTCCCGCGGATCCTGCAGTTGGCGCCGCAACGATCAAGCCCATACCGCTGTTGTGTTCAGCTATTTCCATAGCCCACCGAGCAGCTTCCTTCATGTCCTTCCCGAGAAAAACCGGCGGGCAGGCCATCTTCACCGCCATATGCATTGCTTCCTTGATTGGCAGTTCAGGATCGGTTTCCAGGCCTTTTTGAAGCGACCGCTTCATCACATCGAGCGAGCGGCGCATGCGATCCATGACGGAATCCCGAGGCGTGCCCATGTAATCCACCTCGTCGTCGATGATGATGTCGTGCAATGGCCGTTTCTGCTGGTTGGCTTCGCTTAGCATTTGTGCGATGCTGTTAAACATTAAGGGTCACCGGATCGGATGATCTCATTTTAAAAGTAACTTCATCATGTGGTGATGTGGCGATTCAATTTTTTAAGAATTTGGCTTCTCCGTTCCGCAAGTTAATTCTATTTATCTCTCATCCGTGCTATCATAGTTAATATGACATCTACAAGTCCCTCGTCGATCTTGCGCGCCCAATCATCACCAGGCTTGATCTTGAGTTCAGGGAGTTCGTGCAATAACGTTTCAAACTGGAGTCTCATTACATTGGGATAAAGATGCCGTGTGAAGGTGGTCTTGTCCATATGAGCGACGCAGTCTATATAATCCCCGATTTCCTTTCCAAACTCTGATTTAGTAAGCATTTGCTCTAACAATCGATATTGCTCCAGAATCTTCTGAAAGTAGGTCGTACATTGAATAAGATAATCATCTCTTAATTTGATTCCATTTTCATCGAATTTCTGCCAAAATTTCATTCCCTTCTTCCTGATTATCTCGACACCTGATCCATAGATGTATTTCTCTATGAAAGGTGATGGATTTTGCTTGAATGCTTGGAGTTTCTTGGGTTCATCCAATTCATTAACGAATTCTTCCAATGCCTCTTCTATAATTAACTTGGTCTTGTATTTCTTGACGAATCCATACAACAAGGCTTGGAAAATGCTTTGTCCCCCTCTTTCACAATCCTTAATGAATTTTATTAATTCAACTTGCAATCGTGCCATCTTTTTCTCTTTATACAATTGATAGATGAATCTTGCGATTTCCCCAAGCGGAATTTTATCCAGAAGTTTTTCAAGCACATCCAAGTTAGGAAATTCAAAAGATTGGGTATTAGCCATTCGTTTTCACTTCAATGGATGTATGTCGGCTGGCGGGCATTTATATATGCATTCTGAGGCGACTTGGCTAATTCTAATCACATGCATTAACCCGAATGAAGTGACGGGCGGTGTGTGAAACGTTGGATATGTCAGCTCAATCCAATTCATGTGTTATGATACGCCGTTTTCGTTGGTGATGGGTATTTATGACTTCCAATAATCGAATATTGATGCATAACCATTTATTCGATGAGTGCATTGTGTTCATTGAGACGTTACAGTCGCGGGATCATCAAACATTGATGAATCTCACCATTATCACATCGGGAAGCTTTTCTAGAGCATTGATCAGCTCCTCGGGTACTGCTGAATCGAGTTCCAGCCAGCAAAGCCCGATCTTCTTGTGCATGTCTCTATCCAGCTTCATGGAGCCGATGTTGATCTTGAACTTGGAAATGGTATCGGAGATCCTCGCGATGACCCCGACTCGATCGTAATTGATGATCACCAAGGTCGGGAATTCCGCGGAGAAGCCGGCTTCCAGCCCGTTGATCTCGTTGATGATGATATTACCGCCACCGATGGAACTGCCGATCACTGTGAATTTCTCGTTGCCGTCATACATGTCGATTTGAACCGAATTTGGATGATAGTCTGGGCCTAAATCAACGGTTTCAAACGAGTATTTCACGCTTTGAGTGGCAGCTATCTCTTTCGCCATTGGAATGCGTTCATCATCGGGCGGGAATCCTAGAAGGCCGGCGATGATGGCCTTGTCGGTGCCGTGCCCTTGATAGGTCTCGGCGAAAGAACCGTGCAACCCGATAGTGGCGGTCTTGGGTGTACGGCCGAACAACAAGCGCGCGATGAATGCGATGCGACAAGCGCCCGCCGTGTGCGACGAGCTAGGTCCGACCATGATATGGCCGATCACGTCGAAGATGGAGTGGTACCTCATCGTTTTTCACTAGCCGTTTATTATCTTGTAAAAGTCCTTGTTCTTCCCATAAAACTTGCGAAACACGGAGTACAGCTTGTCGTAAACCGGTGCTAGACTTTGATTGGGATTGAAAATCTCCCGGGTGGGAATCAGTGCCTTCGCATCCTTGAAGGTCATTTTTCCCAGCCCGACCGCGGCGATCACCGCGGCGCCGATCGCACCGCCATCCTTGTCATACAAAACGGGCTGTATCCGTTTCTGCAGCACGTCGGCCATGATCTGGGTCCAAACCCGCGACGATGCACCCCCGCCGACGAAGCGGATTGGTTCGGTGATAGGGATGGATTTATTGGCAAATCCTTCCATCATCCAACGCTTGTGAAAAGCATCCCCCTCCAATATCGCGCGAAACATGTCTCTCCTGCCGTTTTGCATGCTCAAGTTGAAAAAGTTCCCCCTAGCACGTGTATCCTCTTTCGGGGAGCGATTTCCATACATCCAGGGCATGAATATGAGCCCATTAGAACCCGGGGGTGATTGTGCCGCCATCTCGTCAAGCAGCTTGAATGGAGAGACACCACGTTTTTCCGCTTCTATGACCTCGATATCGGCCAGGTGGCTCTTTGCCCAAGCCAGGCATCCACCGCTGGTTTCTTGGAGACCGATGTAGAAATAGTAACCTGGAATAGCGCTGATGATGCTGGTTTCAAAATTATTTATGTTTATGATGCGTTTATCGACGATGGTTATGACCCATCCACTTGTCCCGACATAAATGTGGGTGTCACCAAGCTCTATGGCACCAGATCCAACGGGAATGCAGCTCGCATCCAAACCCCCCATGCTAACTGGGATACCAGGTACCAAATCCATTTCCTTTGCAGCAGCAGGAGACAAGACCCCCGCAATTTCCGTCGATTTCTTGATCTCGGGCAGGTGATCGAGATTTATTCCTGCCCTTTTG
>JAUQYW010000530.1 GCA_030587525.1 Candidatus Sigynarchaeota archaeon
TCAAACCTGGATATTGGCGGATTATTCGTGGATCAACGGCTCGCTCGCGAAATTCACCGAGAACGAAACGCTTCTAGCGACCCGCACGACCAACGTACCAGATATATTGCTGCCTGTGACGTTCCTGGGACGCAGCGTGCGTTATGGCCCGGGATACAATTACGGAGCGCTCTTGAAATCCTATTCGACCTTTGGACCCGGCTATGCAGTGCGTATGTTGAGTTGGATACAATATGACTTCCGATTGACACCAACGTCTCTCCCGACCATCATCGACGTTGATTGGGTTTTTGTGCGAAAATGCAGCGATATCGAGCCGTCTATTGTTATGCTAAACTCTTCTACTAGCACGCCAACGACGCCCGTGTACCTGTTTCAAGAAAATTTCGAGTGGGGCACGATCGGCCACGTGAACAACGTGATCAACACGTACCAGCGCGCCATCATGCAAAATGGCTCCGCAACCAGATGGGAATGCTCGCAAGCCACGGCGAACAATGTCTTGCTTGCCAACAATTTCGTCAACACGACCTACCGAAGCCAAAGCACGTGCCTTCACTTGGAAAACCATGATGACTATTATTCCAACTGGCGTCACTCCAGAGCGCAAGCCTTCATCGACATCACGGGTTTCCAATCGGATCTCAATTTCAATATATCCGTGCAAGGCAAGCGTTCCGATGGTAGTTACGATAATAGCATCGGCGAGATCCAGTTCACTGAAGATATGGATGGCGATGGCAGTTTTAACTCCCCTTTAGATCAACACCTAACTTATGTTTTTGATTTTAACAATTACGTGGAATACGAGGGCACGATCGACCATTATGCTGTGAGCACCGTGAATTGGGCGTGGATCCCGATCACCACGGATTGGGATGGCATCACGTGGTACCATATCAGCCGGAACTTAACCGCCGACTGGCAACACTACAAGGGCTTTCCGCTGAACAAGACGATGGTCAGAGCGACCATTATGAATTACCAGCGAATCGACGCCTCCAGCGCATCATACTATCTCTGGACGAACTGGGACAATTTCACAATGACGAGTGGTGTATCGCCATCTGTTCCTCCTTTTGATCATTACATCGAGGATTTTCAATCGTATAGTTCCTCTTCAGATCTTATCGGGCAAGGTTTGTGGACGCCTGATGGTGCCAACTGGGATCCATCGTACGTATTTAATCATCCAGTTTGCCTTGATCGCGGCAATGGAAACAAATGGGGTTGGTGGAAGAACACGGCCGTTTATGGCGCCTACTGGACATTACCCGGTGTCGTTCCGAGGTCGGGCTGGTTCCATGTTGATTTCACATCGGAAACAGGTTCAACTTCAGGACGCGTTAATCAATGGCTTTACGATTCGACCAAAACAAAGGCAATTGCAATTTCTTACCGTGAAGGAGGTAAATTTCAGGTATTTGATAATAGCGTAAATTATGATACTTTCACGTTTAATGCAAACACAAAATATACTTTCAAGTGGTATGTCAATGTCGCGAGTAATAAGCAGTATTTCGCAGTTTCCAATAACAATGGAACGACCTGGGTAACATATGATAGCGATCATGCCTTGAGCGGGGGTCACACCGGCCTCGTCGCAGATGGCACTGGCCTAGTTCCTTGGAGCGCCGGATCATTCATACCCACCTATGCACGGTTTACAACGGGCAGTTTTGCATTTGGATACTATACCAATTATTATCTTGATAATCTCAACGTTTCTTGGCCTATTGCGAAACCAGATATCACTCCACCTTCGATAGCAATATTCTCGCCGGCGAATGTCTCCTTCATAAGCTCAAATACAGTATTATTGAATGCAAGCATAACAGATCAGGCTCTTGCTACAACACAATATATTCTCGATAGTAATACCCCTGTTTCTTTCGATCCATGTTCCCTCACTTCAATTATTGCATCCGATGGCGTGCATATCCTGACAATTCAAGCGACAGATGTCAATGGGAACCAGGCATCATCGACTATCCGGTTCACGGTAGATACTCAATCCCCGCAAGTCCAGATCACCTCGCCAGTTGACGGCCAAGCATATCCGAACGGCACGATCGTGCTCGCGTTCACGATTATCGAGGCGAATCCCGAAGCTATATGGATTGTGGTGAATCAATCGTATTCGGTACTGATAACCGGGTCTATTATCACACTCGTGTTGGCACCGGGCTCCTATACTTTGGAAGTGCATTGCCGGGATCACCTTGGACGTACGGGCTCGGCGTCCGTTCGCGTGACCGTCAATCAACCGGTTACCCCGGTCGAACCCCCTGTTGATCCGCCAGTCGTGCCGCCGGTTGTCCCGGTGCCCGTCACGTTCACGATGTACTACGAGCCACACGCATTGTGGATCAACTTGGCGCTCCGCAACGAGACACAGGTTACTTTCAACCCGGAGTCGATCACGAGGGACGATCCGAGATTCGTGGCCTTGCCCGGTGGCTTGCTGCCCGCGAAACCGTGGTATTATCGCGTCGATCTCGCCGACGAGGCTGCCTTCACCAGTGGCATGGGCCGCATCCATTACAGGCAAAGCGAGTTGGCCTCGGAAATTTACGAGAACTCGTTGATCGTGCTGCGCTGGAACGACGCATCGAGTATATGGGAAGAAACGGGGTCCGTGCTTAACAAGCCCGAGAACTATGTCGAGTTCGTCGTGAGGCCTGGTGCCACGTACGTGCTGGCAGCAAGACCGAAGCGGAATTATGACATCGTTATATCCGCGACCTTTGCATGCATTGCTACATTAGGCATCGTGGTTACGGTTTCGTACAAGCAGCGGCAGAAGCGGGGAAGATCCCGGGTTAATGCCACCGCCGATGCCAGGATTGTCACCCGTGCAAAGGCCGCGGCGGGGATGTCGTTTGCTACCAGGGATCCCGCGATCATAGCTCAGCGCGTGGAAAAACCAGCACCCGCGGCATCACCGCGCTGCACGCTCCACAAAGGATTGGTCCACGATCGGGTCGTCATCTGTAGCCATTGCGGTGCCCCATACTGCGTCAGCTGCCACTTCCAACTCGTCGACATCGACGAGCATTGCTGGAACTGCGGCCAGGCGCTCGACAAGTAGAGTTAAACCTTTTTTTACCCATCTTTCTCCTTTTGGCTCCCTTGATTTTCCACATGTTGAGGTAAATTCCAAGAAAGGGCCTCTATAACCTTTATATACCAAATCGCAGAGGTGAACGCATGATGCTATCTTTGACTACCCTGGAATATGATCTCTTCCTCGGTCTCACGTTCGCGTTGGTTGCGGTCAAGGGCGCATTGATCGCGTTTCTGTCGAAAAAAGCACATGATAAAATCAAGGAAACCGGTAAATTTACCTTCGGGTTCGTGTTTGGCGTGCTCTTTCTCGTGATATGCCTCGTGATCTCCCGGGTCATATACATGTACTTCGATTTCGTCTTGACAAACTTCGATCCCAGCACGTATTATCTGTTCCCAAACGTATTTTATTGGAAATTGGCAACCTTAGTCGCAACGATCGGCTACGCCGTGTTCATTTACGTGACCGATCTTCGTGTCTTTAAATTCAAGTTCAAGGGTATTTTCGCCTATCTTATAGGTGTATTGGCCGTGATCTTGTTTGTCTATCCCGTCAACCAAAAATCTGATTTCGATTTCATCTCGACCTTCGCACTGGTCGCAGATATCATCGCGGTGATTATCCCGATCTTCTTCATCTACATGGGACGGAAACGGTCTCCCTATCAAGTGCCAAGTATGCTCATCGCGATCGGTGTCATTATTTACGCGATTGGCGCCAACATCACGACAGAATCCTTGATTGTGGCTCTCGTTTCCATATTTGGCGATACCGCACGGATAACCGTGTACTTGATATCGTTGATTTTGAAGATGGCGGGTTTAATCATGTTTGCATACGGCGTTTCCAATTTTGCCGTCAAGTTTTCCGGTGGTGCGCCTATCACATCTATCCCATCGAATCGTGAATCTTCACAACTAAAGCTACCACGATCTTCCACCCAGCCCGCAATCAACGCCTCCTCGTGAGCCGGTTGGCGAACATATCCTTGTCTTTCTTTAATTACAATATTATAAGCATTTATATCTTTAAATCGATGTCTTGCCAGAGGTATCGTTTTAGATCAACGTGAAGGTCATCATCGACGACAATGCCTTCAGCAGCGAGCAAAGACGCCTGTTCATCCTTCTCGAGTTCCGACGCGAGCACGATGTTTCCCGTCGCGTTGACAACGCGATGCCATGGTAGTCGTTCTTTCTCCGACAACGAATGCAAGATGCGCGATATTTGCCGCGCACCACGAGGATTTCCCGCTAACTTGGCGATCAAGCCGTACGTGAGGACTTTACCCGGCGGGATTTGCTTGATGATGGCAACGACACGCCGGGTGAACGGTTCGTGCATAGTAAGCAGTCCTCATATAAAATGCTGAATAAACCTTATAAAAAATCCACGACCAACGCTTCATTCCCTTTTTCGCTTGCTAAGCATCGCAGTATCGCTACGATTTTGTCAAGAAATCGCGAGCCCCATTCGTAGGCGATCGGAGGAAAGGTAAACGCGAAGGTCAAGTTCAATCTCTGCTGAATGGTATACGCGTGTAACATGGTGCCCGCTTGGCCGATTCTTGGATTATCATACCCGCCACCTATTATTTTCACGCCCAGCAAGCGAATCGGGCCATAGCTCGTGCCAAGCGGAGTCTTGCCGATCGAGGACGCCATGAAGGTCGGGGGAATTTGCGGTTCTTTTGCCTCTAGCGCCTTCCACCAGCGGAGCCCGCGCTTGATTTCGATTTCATGGCGGAGCTTTTCTGTCGCTTCTTTCACGATCGACCACAACGGCTGGGTCGATGCGATGGCTTGCGCCCAGATCAAGCCGGCGCTCCCGGACACGCAATCTTGAGCTTCCAACGGTGGATCCACGTAAGGGCGCATATTGATCGGGGCCATGTTCACGATGATTTGGGGTAAAGGGTACTGTTTCTCTTGCTCCTTGCACATCGCGACCATGAATGCTGCTTGAATGGCGCCTTGAATCGTGCCACCATGCTGCTTGCAATTAAGCACCAATCTTTCGGTCGTGATCTTGTTAAGCTCCATCCAGCAGCCACTAATGCGGGCCTTGTCCAGCGGGTTCAAGTTATGGGTGAACTGCAGCGGTGGCATGTAACTCGATGGTATATTTGGCGCGGGAATTTCAATGGCATTTGGATGCACGCGGGCCATGATATCGATGAATTCTCGGGATTTCGGCTTTTTTACGGCTTTTCTTTCGGTGATTTGCCCCAAATAGTCCAAAAAGTTTTCTAACATCGTGAAGATGCTAATGCCATCGATCCCGCTATGGTTGACCACGATGAATAGCTGATGCTGCTTGCTATCTGCGGAGGAAATCAATTTCAAGTAGCTTAACGATCATGCATGATCGCGCGGAGCATTCGCCCAAGCTTCGAGGCCCCCCTTCCAATTTTTGCTATCGATTTCACCGGTGTCACATGCTAATTGTATTTCTTGATCGCCATCCTCGATGAATGCGAGCCGCTGCGTAAGATGATCCACCGCGATCTTCATGCGTAAATACGGGTGCAATTGCCGGGTCAGATCGAATGCTGCTCGCGCGTTCGTCGAAGTGACATTTCCTTCCAAGAAACAGACCAGCGAGATGTTCATAAAGGAAGTGATAGATTCATAAAAACTCAACGGCCGCACGGCTCTTGGTTGCATGGAAATACCTCGGATAGGAGAGTTATGTTGTTTTCGCAGCTTTCTTTTGCATCTTCTTCAGCTTGCTCACGCCCTTGAGGAGCCTCCTGATCGAGAAGCCCATGATGACCTTGCCATTCGCCTTACAATCGGGGAGCGCGTATGGGATGACCTTGCGAGCCATGAAATCCAGGTCACCCCCCAGATATTCCAGCACGAGGTCGGCTTCTTTCCTCACGGATTCCGCGTTCCGCCATCCGGCGACGACGTTGACATGATCCGTGAGCCCGGTGCGCTGCATGCCCGGTTGAAGGATGTTGATCTTGATGTCTGCTTGTTGTTCCTTCAATTCCAGGGCCAAGCAACGCGAGAATGCGACGACCCCGCCCTTCGACGCGGAATAGATGGCCATGTTCGTAATTGGCCGAGCAGCGCCCCCGCCGGACAGCGTGATGATGCGTCCGTACCCTTGCGTGATCATGTAAGGCAACACTGCTGAAATCGAATTCATTATGCCGACGAGATTCGTTCCGATAACGAGATTGGTATCTGCGATGACTTGGTCTGGCGTAAGGTATTGGAACGGCCCGTACGTGGAATTCAGGCCCGCGTTTGCAACGAGGATGCGTATCGAGCCGTATACATCGTGAACTTTCGCAGCAAGTGCTTTTACTGATTCCATATCAGCCACGTCGTATGGGAAGCCGATGACCGCATCGCCGTATGTTGCCTCGAATTCTGTAACCGTTTTATTCACGTGCTCGGGATTGCGCGAGCAGATCGCCACTTTCCAGCCTTGTTTGAGAAAATGCTCCGCGATTCTCTTGCCGATACCACTGGTCGAGCCAGTGATCAGGGCAGTCTCTTGTTGCGTGGTCATGATGCGTTTCACTTTTTTCTGTTCTACTATGCTTTTCTGGTAAAAACACTGCCGATTGCCCTATTAAATAAGCTCGTGATGAAACAAAAGAAGAGGTTATACCACGCAAAATCAAGACAAGCGATGCATATAATCCTTGTACCCGAATTTCCGCACGACTTTGAAGGTCTTGTGGCCATTGACAAGGGCTATCGCGGGCAGCGGGATGCCGTT
>JAUQYW010000536.1 GCA_030587525.1 Candidatus Sigynarchaeota archaeon
AACCGTGGATCTATTATATGTCCATTGGCCTAGACCATTATTTTATAGACCCAAACAAACTTTGAAAGCATTTAGCGAACTTGTCGATTCAGGAAAGATCAGGTTCATAGGTATCTCGAATTTCAATTCAAGCCAAGTTGACCAAGCAATCGACATTCTACAAGGATATGGAGGCAAGCCGGTACTTGCGAACCAGATTCAACACCATCCCTTGAAACAGCAGCGAGTGTTACGGGAACATTTGCAAAAAAAGAGCATTTATCTCGTTGCATACTCGCCACTTGCTCGCGGCGTGGTGTTCAAGGTGCCGTTGCTCCAAGAGATCGCCAAAAAACACGGCGTATCGGCGGGACAGGTCTCGCTTGCATGGATTATGGCCCACGGGGCGATACCCATTCCTAAAGCCTCGAGCGATGAGCATATCAAGGATAATTTTGCCGCCCAAGACTTGATTCTAGATGAAGACGACATCGCGAAGATCGATGGTATCAAGGAATCGATGATTTCAAGGAGATCGATGGTATCAAGAATAATTATTCCATTTTGAGTTCTTCGAGGCAAGAACATTAGCAAGGAAATGCCCATCTACTTCATTTTTAACAATGCTCCATCTATCAAGATGGGATTTGTTTGTCTTAATGGTATAATATTTCGTTGTGAACATGCCTTAATTCTGTCATTTTGAGCCGATCTAATTCATCCGGGATGCTTAGAAAGAGGTCCTTGTAAGGTATACCGTTAAAGACGACAAGAAATTATTTCGCAATAATTGTATGATCGTTCGATCCCGAAGCGGAAACCGATGCGCTCATGCTCGGCATCCATTTCTTTTGATGTACTCGTTTAAAAGAAAATGATCATATTCATTATGATGGTGAATGATCGATGCCACAGGATTTTTTCACGAGGTTCGCGGTCATCATGGCATTCCTGGGCCTTGGCGTGTTTATTCTCCTAATCTTTATCACGTTGATGTTATTTCCTTTCCCGTGGAACATATTTGACATAACCGGGAATTACGTGGCAAGATTCTTCGCCGCGGGCTTGTCCATTGGGGCTCTGTCGTGGATGCCCATCGTCGTGGTGTACATTAGGGAACTCGTGGCGAATTGGAAGGCGTGCAAGCGAACCAGCGGATTAATCGGCTTCATTTTTCAATTCGCCGGTCGTGCGATCGCAATCGTCGTCTGCATGTTCCCCACGCAGCCATGGCACAAGGTTCACGATTACATCGCCGCGGCATGGCTTGGTGGCGAGATCATCGGATTAATATTCATAGCCATCGAAATGCTTCGTGGAAAGAAGGATTTCGTGTTCATACTCGTGGGGTGCGTGTTCATACTCGTGGGGGCGACCTTTTGGGTGCCCTATTTGCTTGAAATCTGGAATGGCATCGCAATCCCCGAGATCTCTTCAATGATTCTCGCAACTTATTTAGGTGCTATCCTTGTCGAAGATACCATCAAGCGACAAGCGAACCTCGATGCAGCTAGGACCTACGCCAAGAACGCGGGAAAACCCCTCTTGAACTTGTCTTGTGGCAACACATCCTTTGGGGACACAAACGCGGATATTGTCCCCCGGCCCGTGCCTAACTTCGTTCTCAACGAGCCTAATGCTCGATTACCATTCCAGGACAAGCAATTCGGGGCTTGCTATTGCGCGCATACCCTCGAGCATACCGATGACCCCGAGCAATTAAAAATCGAACTGGAACGTGTTTCTGAAAGGGTCTTCATCGTGCTTCCCCCGGTTTGGGCTATTTCTTGCTATGTCCCCTCGCACAAGTGGGTTTATTGCGGAAAATGGTTCAAAAATCCTTTTTACAACCCGAATTATAACCCCAAGCAAATTTTCTCGGGAAATCCCCTCGTGCATTGAGAAAATGCACGAGTTTTCGTGTATTTAGTGCTGGTCAAGTGGGACGCGGCGACCGGCACGCAGCAGTGGAACCGAACGTGGGGCGGGAGCCACACATTCGCCATCAGGTCGAGCGTCACTCGCTAGGTGCTGCGTGTGTAACCTGAAAATGGATCCTGCGGTTGGTCACACACGCAGCGCCGACGCTAAAGTGTCTCGCCCAGATGTGAGCCTCGTGGCGTCACGAGGCGTGCGTAACACACGCAGCACGCGTAACACCTGCTCGCGTAACGGAGACGAAAAGAAGGTCGCTATACGTTTAGAAGTCCCGGGCAAGGACTTGAAGAAGAAACGCTGGTGATCTTAACAACTTGGATCGAAATCCGATTCCTTGAACTTCTTGCTCAAAAGTTAAGCAGAGGTGGCTCCGATGCAGCTTCGGGAGCGCCAACGGCATCTGCAGGTGCCGCGTCTTTACCTTCGACAAGTGCCCCGCCCTTGATGCTGATAAAAACCATTATACCCCCGATTAATGGCAGGTAAAAGCCCGGGCCCATAAACCAAACTATCGTCTCGGATATTTCGATTTCGACATGGAGGAAGTATGTGGAATAGTCAAATAGGTAACCATAACCCGCAGCACCGAAATAAATCCCGGACGAAAATCCAATGTCAAATACTGACACGATCAACCAGAGAACGGGTCCTGCTACTGCAAGGATACTACCGATGATCGTGAATTTCGGTTTTTTTAAGCTTACAAATAACAACACCCCGCTTGAGGCGATCAAGATTCCCGGTACATAATCGATTATCCTAGGCCCCCAATGCATGAGAATCCCGAATTCTGGACCTACAACCATAGCAAATCCAAGCGGTGATATCATTTCGGTCACGAACGTCCATTCACCCGCATAACGCGAGTACCAATCAAATGCGCCCCACATGCCCGTCATGAACGTCGGAATGAGGGCAATAAATGAGAATATCGCTCCGATCTTGCATATTTTTGCTGGTTTAACCATCAATATCTACCGTATAATTGTCGTATTCTTTATATCGTTTGATTCTAATTCCCATCTTTTTCGGGTTCTGATACACACCCTACACACCCCTACACAACTCGTACTTGAGCCCCGGGATCTTTTGTTGAGCCATGATAGCATCATTGAGTGATGTACCAATTAAAAGATTCTTCCCCTCGAGAATTGAAATTCTTTAACATGGCTTTCTCGCCACGCTAGTATTGTTCCTTATAATTGATCGATAAATTGATTTATCGTTAAAGGAAATCGCAAAAAAAATTCCGAATAGGTGCAAAAACCCCTACCAACCCCCGGCCAATATCACCCCTCCAGAAAAGGGCGGCGAGTGGGAATACCGCGCCATCATCGTGCGCGGCCGCCAGTCGTTCAACGACATCGTGTACGAGCAGCAAGGGCGGGATCAAAGTGATTGGAAACCCTTTCCTGCCAAGTCGTTCCAAGACGTGCTGAACACGCTCGGTAGAGATCGCTGGGAGGTAGCGGGGATGGCGGTGCTCAGCCACGGCGCCGCGGGCTTCACGGGCATATACGAGCTCGTATTCAAGCGCTCGCGGTTAATCGAATGAGCCCGAAATGATTTGAGAGTTGCTCTCGAACCATCACCAGCAAGAATTGACAAGGAATTCTATCCGGGTTTAATGCTATCCTTCACCAGCTTGGCATTCGCTATGTTTTACCTACTTCCCGGTCGCCAGCGATAACGACCTTCTTTGTGGCAATATCCGAATATGACGATATCATAAAACATAAATACTCGATCGAACAAAGATTAGATTGTACACCCGAAGCAAACTCGATAGCAACGATAAGACACGAGCGCTTGAACAAGGTTCACGTGTAATATCGAAGGCCTTGAGCTAGACTTCTATGGTGTACACATCCCACTTAAAAACGGGTCTACCCTGTGCGCACGCACCGGTAACCCGGTGGGATTGAAATCTCTTTCTTAACAATTCATAGAACGATGATAGAGAAAGGTATATGAAAGATCATCAAGATTTTGTAAGTGATTTATTGGCATTAATTGTCGTCCTTCACCAGCATGGCAACGGTATCATCCTCGGTCGATCGTAACGCGAGTCGCTGCTGGTTCTGCACGAATTCGATCAATTCCAGGTATTTTCGTATCGTTTCCGAATTACCATTAATCGCCTTGGCTATTTCGGTCGGGGTCTTCGGGCCACCTCTTCCCAGTTCTGTAAATATGGCCCGGATGATGCTCTCTGGGTCCTTTCGCTCGTCTTTCATGTGTGATCACGGTTACAACATGCGTGTACTCATCGTGATAAAGAAGCATGCGCCTATATGCTCGTTCACTCGGCTATCCTGGGATAAAAGCGAGATATTTTTTTTTTCATTTGTAAAAAACGCGCTGCTCGTGCCATGCCCTATCTTGATATGGACTTCCTTCAGTGCATTCGTCACCGCAGCCTCCAGGGATATTGCTTTCTTCCACCCGACACCGTTTGGAGGCTTGTATGGATCTGGGGAGTTATTTTGGATGATGAGGGTGAAGGGTTCATCCTTTTTGATTTCTTTCATAAATTCGATGAGGCTTTCAACAGTTTCGATAATGGTCATCTTTGATCAGCTTTTCGTTTCAAGGTACAATGCTTGCATGGTTCGTCTCGATGTTCCCGCCTCCTTGATAATGGGGAAAGGAGGGTAGAACCCCAGCGCCAGGCATATTATAGCTTGCATAATTTATAACCATCCAAAATCAGCCAATGGAAGGAATGCTCGGAGATTGTCTTCGTGGCTTGTTACCACGCACTCGGCACGATAAACAGCCATGCGATTCACATCCGGGCCCGCATGATGGCGATGGCATCCTTCAATGACATTTTACCGCGCAGAATCCCTTGTTTCTATAAAAGATGTTATAGAAATCGAGAAATTGGATCCGTGATGAGAATCGAGCTTGTTATAAGAAGCTTGTTATACAAAGCTTATTATCCTCCCTCGCCAAAAATAGTAGATAGCATCACTTGATCGTGGTGAATATTCATGGGAAAGAAAAAACCAGCAGAAAAGAAAGCGGAACCAAAGCCGGCGGCGGCAAAACCAGCAGAAGCAAAGCCGGCACCTGTCAAGAAATAAATTCGTCGATTTAGGTAACTCTTATCTTCTTTTATTTTCACGTGCGTTTAGGACTCTTTAAATCAGGAATAGAACTGGATCGCGACACTAATAATCCCCAAGATGATGCCCGCGGCACCGAGAACCTTCGCCACGGTCGCACCATTTACCGCTGCAAGTCCAAGAATAACCGCTGCGATCGCCAATGTCCTTGAAGATCCTGCCATATCCATTCACGGTTACTGATATTGATCCACGAAATTCCCTACCATTGACATGAGCATCTTATTTATAAGAGACCATCGCGGAGTTATTCTAATTCTCGTTTTTAAAAAGTACATTATGAACGAAGACTAGCAGATCATGGCAAAAAAACGAGCCGCGAAACCAGCTGCGGGGGAATCACCAGCAACCGAGGCTGAGATCAAGGCGGAATGGAAGGTCGAGAACGTCGTCGCGACCGTGGTAGTCGATCTCGGGACAGCAGGTGAAAAAGTCGACTTGAACCAGATCGCACGCAAAAACTCGGATTGCGAATATAATCCCGAGCGGTTTCCTGGCCTGATCATGCGCCTTGTCGACCCGAAGGCCACGATCTTGGTTTTCAGCACCGGTAAAATGGTCGTGACCGGGTTGCGCGCGGCCGACGAAGCAAGAGCCGCGGTCGACCGCGCTATCACGAAGATGAAGCAAGCCAAGATCGACATCAAGGCCGAGCCTGTGATCACGATCCAGAACATCGTTGCCAGCGGCGACTTGCACGCGTCCATCGACCTCAACGAGGCGTCGGTCATCATGGAGAATGCCATGTTCGAGCCCGAAACGTTTCCCGGCTTGATCTATCGCATGGCCGAGCCGAAGGCCGTGTTTCTCATCTTCAGCACGGGACGCATCGTGTGCACGGGTGCCAAGACGAAGGAGATCGTCGGCGAAGCCGTCGAGAAACTCGCCGAGCAAGTGAAGGCGTATGGCATCGCACGAGTGAAGGGGGAAGGTGACTTCAAGAACGATGACGATCCCGATTTCGCTTAAGAGTTTAAGTGTGGCACTTTACGAATTTTTATATAAGGCGCGATAGTAAACTTCATTGATTTTTATCAAACCAGGCAATGAAACGGCAATGCTCCATGATAAAACCTAGGGGACGGCCCATCTCGCGCGATGGCATCGAGCTCCGCAAGGCGATCCGTACCGATGCCGACGCGAACCCGGCCACGACGCACCAGGACTTGCGGCGGAAGTTCGGCGTGCCGCAACCAGTCATCGAGTCCGCCATGACGCGCACGGTCGCCGAGTGGGATGCTTGCATAGTTGAAGCGCCTAAGCCCGTGCGCGCCGGGACACCAAACGAGCCGGGACCTGCAAAGCCCGCGCCTGCTAAACTCCTTGTGGTAGCGAAGCCCGCGCAACCCCCGGTCATCCCCGCTCCCGCCGTGAAGATGCCCGGCCTGGAGCAAGGTTACGTCAAGTTCACCCGCACGCCCGGGAAAATGGGCGAGGACTACATTTTCTGGATACCCCGCGTCTACGTGCGGAATGGCCTCGTCGACACGAGCGCGGAGTACGAGGTCTACTTGGTGAAGGCGCCGAAGAAAAAGAGCAAGGTGGAGGACTGACTACACCACGCGCGGCACCCGAGAGAAGGAACACAAAGCATTCGCTTTACAGGGCACGACCCGAAGGGGTTTAATCTAGTTTTTTCCAACTTCCCGCGAAAAAATATCGATACGCTTGGCATTGTCAATAATTGAACCGACTACCGTGTTCGCGGGCACCTTGATCAAGTCCCGCTCGGTTAACTGGTCCGGCGGCGTGATGATCCAGTCATCCTTCAAAACATCGTCAAATCCGATCGTGCGATATCGTGTCTTATCCATTCCTTCGCGCAGTTTCGCCAGGGCCTCGGATGCTTTCTCGGCGATCACGCATGCGATGAATGACCCGAGATTCGTGGTCTTGAGCAAGATATATGCATTCATAATCCCTCACGCGATTTTCCATGTATTTAATTCAATTCAACATCAGATCACGTCATTTATTAAGTTGTTTTTTATAAATTGGAATGCATGTCTCAAAATCACATATATTATGAAACAAGAACTCCGGATATGTACTCTGGAAACATGCTTGAGGCGAATAATCGATCAAGATGAGTTGCCGCACGCACGATGGTCTGCATCACGATGATTGGCTCGCACGTGATGCTTACCTGAAAATGGATCCTGCGGTTGGTCACACACGCAGCGCCGACTTAATCCTCCACGGATTAAGATAAAGTATATCATTAAGATTTTTGTTTAAACAGGTCATGGCCTCGTTATCGAAATCCTGCATATAGTCGACTGCGATAGTATTGGCCGTGATCGTGCCGACGTGTATCTGCGTGCAAGCGAGGGCAGATGGCATCCACCCAGCGCAAGCGGCGATCATCATCGTCGGAGATCAGGGCCTTGCGGACTCCCCAGTTGCGCCAACTGGGCATCGACTACGACGAGCTCGAACACGTTTACGACGCATCGTGGAAGGCGCAGATCGATGCTAAGTACCCCGCAAATGCGGAATATTCGTGGCTCCCGCAGCTCCACTGGTGGAGAGGAGCGGCGTCGCGGAGCTAGCTACTTTATCAGTGTTAAGTTGGTAAAAACCGTTCACATAACCGAACCAAAAAGTCTTTTTTTTACCCCGGCATTTTATTCGTGTATAATAGAAAGAACACGCGTGAATGAAACGTGAACAGAGCATTGCTTCGGGTCTTGAGACTATCGGTTGTCATCTCGTTTCTGGTCGGAATTGCATCGGTCTTTTCTGCTTTACATGGCATGGCGTTGAATAACGAGGTACGAGGCCAATCAGGACTCGGATCACCGATGGCAAGTGAATTGCCACCAGCAGCCTTCCCTGGAAAGATGGTTTTCGTGTCCAGGTCTATGACCCTGGATGATTTCGGGATTTTTTACACGAAGGACGTAATTATCCTTCAAAACACGGATTCAGAACCGATACAGACCTTTTACATTTGTCTCAACGAGACCCAGACGAGCCAGCTTTACGAGATGTATGCACGGAGCATGGCAGGTGACGATTATCTCGTCGAAGCCCAGCCATTCAAGCTCAACGGATTCAACGCGTGGAAAATAACTTTTCCAGCCCCGTTGATGCCCGGCGTCCAGATGAATTTCACGGTATGGCAATACTTCCATGGCGCTGCCCGGTTCATCACGAACAATACCGTCAATGGCGTTATCTACCACGGGGTCTATACGATCACGCCGTATTACACGGACACGATCATGTCAACGATAACACTCCCGATATCGACCTCGATCCACACCTTTCTACCCGATTATGGCAAGCTAGTGAACACGCAAATCACGTTCTCCAATCAAAATGCCACGCCGTTCTACACCCAGCTCATGTATGTCGATTTCGCGAACCCGAACCTGGTCGTCGTTGAAACCGAGCGATCTACTGTCACCATCGAAGCCACGAGCCTTCACGACTGGGAAATCTCGGATGATGTCACGATCACGAACCTTGGCTTGCAAAACTTGAACAGCCTCACGTTCATCGTGCCCGAGGACGCTTACGAGTTTAGCGCGAAGGACTTCATCGGCATCATCATGGGGGTCACGAACACCAGCGTGGTGGGCGATTACAAGAACCTCACGATCTCCTTGCTCGAAAACCGGTATGCCATCACAACGAATAACAAGTTCGGTTTCACGCTCTCCTTCAAGTTGCCACTCGCGAACCGGTTAATCGCTGGTGACGCCAAGAATGCCATCATCATCGATATTTTCCATGTCGTGCGTAACCCGTGGATCATGCGGAACGTGCAGGTCAGGATTGCCTTCCCGCAAGCCACGAGCATCGACTTTAACATCTTGAACATGGTTCCCGACTCGGTCGATAACCAGGACGGCATCCAATACTTTATGTATAGCAGGGCAGCCTTGTCGCCGACATCGTCAAAAATCCTGACCGTGATTTACGATTACTCGAGTTTCGACATGCAATTAAGGCCATTGCTGATCACGCTGGTCGTCGGCTTGTTGGCCACGTTCTTCATCATTGCCAGGAAGATATCCATGCAATATCAGAAGCCCACGACGGAACTCGCGCCCACGGAAGTACCACTCGATGCGTTGAAGGAATTCGTGAGCATTTTCGAGGAAAAAGTAAGCATTTTCATCGATCTCGATACCTTGAACGATGACTTCAAGCGGCGGAAGATCAAGAAACGCGAGTACCAAATCAAGATCGAAGAAATGACGCACAGACTCAAGGTTTTGGATAACCAGATCAAGGTATCCAAGCGTAAATTAACGGAATTCGGTGGAAGGTTCAAGGAAATCATTGAAGAACTTGATCTTCTCGAAGCTGAACGTCAATCCATTCAAGACAGCTTGCTCTTGCTGGAAAAGAGATACAAGGATGGCCAGATCAAGTCTAGACAAGCATACGAGCAACTCGAAGATAATTATATTACCAGGCTCAAGAAGATCCAGACCGCCATCGATTCGGGCACCAACGAATTGAAATCTTATTATTCTTAATTTTTGATGAATTTTTGTGAAGATTTGGTGGATTTGGTGACTTTTTTTCACCATTTCAATTTCCCTCACACGACATCCTTCAACTTTATTACTTCGCAAGATCACCATTATAACTAGTGAAAGAACGATGAAGCCATGGTTATCAGAAATCCTCGCGTGCCCCCTGGACAAGCATTATCCTTTGAACCTCGTGATCTTCAAGATCGAGGATCTCGATGGATTTTTGAAGAAAGCTGGCAATATGGAAGAGATGCAGAAGGATTTAACGTTTTTCTTCAAGAATGCGGGGGAGGAAAGAGACACCGGGACCGATCTGCGCGTGATCAACTTCGACGACGCATCGGGTCAGCTGCTACTGTTCGACACGCTCGTCCGGAAACCATCCCCTTCGGCCGTGTACTTGGAACGCATCGTGTCCAGCATCGATGAACTGCAACCGATTCGGGACATAAGCCATGAAAGTGTTAAATCAACGATTACGAAATTATTGGCATTCAAGGGCACTGTCATCAAAGCTCTCGATGCTGTCAAGAAGGCAGGGACCGACGCCGAGGCGCAGAAAAAATTGATCAAGGAAATTGAACCCACGCTCGTGTCCTTGAACTGGTTCAAGCAAGCCGTGGAAATCGAAGCGGGGGTCATGACTTGCGATAAATGCAACAGGTGGTACCCCATCCGCGAATCGATTCCGCAAATGCTGCCGGACGAGCTTCGCAGGGAAAAATACGACAAGGAATTCCTTGTCGCGTGGAAAGAGAAGCTCGATCAAGCCATCGTGACCCAGGGGATCCCGTACCACTTGTGAACCGACCAGGCCGGTGCACCATGGAACTCATTTTTCCACCAATTGCCCAGAAATTCCTTGATTCATGCTTCCCGCGCATCGAAAAAACGCTGCCAGATCTCGATTTCAAAGGAGACCTCATCGCCCGTGACCTCATCCACCAGGTGCTAGCACGGGAAACCAAGGATTTCACGGCGCGTCGCCGTTCATGGCTCCAGGGCATAAAATCGGGTGAAAAATCAAGGATTAAGAACGCGCGATGTTTCATCTTTGCACCAGGGCCGAGCCTGGAGCAAGTAATGGAGCATTTCCTCGCAGCGTCGAACAAAAAAGTCCGGGATAGCTTTTACATGGCAGTGGATGGGGCGTCGCGCCTGTTTCTCAGACACGACGAGGCCAAGCTCGACGCCGTCATCACCGACCTGGACGGGCTGGACATTGACCAAGTCGTGCGGCTCCATGATCGCCACGGTGCACGGGTCATCGTTCACGGCCACGGCAATAACATTGATAAATTAAAGGAATTGATGGAGACTGTCGACCTCGATGAGAAATACATCTTTACAACCCAAGCGACACCGACGGATCGCGTATTCAACTTGGGCGGCTTCACGGATGGCGACCGGGCAGCTTTCGTTGCGGTCGCGTTGGGTTTCCCTGATATTTTCTTGCTCGCCATGGATCTCGACGTGGCTACGGTCGGGGCTTATTCGAAGGTGGACTATGCACGGCTGAGCGACGCGGAACGGTCGATCGACCGGTTCCCGGTGAAGCAGAAAAAGATGAAAATCGCCATGGCGATATTGGAATGGCTGGTGAAAAACTTGCCAGCAACGTGCAAGATGGTCACGTATCAAAAGCAGCCGCCGTTCAAGTTCATACCAAACACGAATACCTTATCAACCATTCCTTGAGAAGGGTGGGCTATGGATTACTTGATCATCGCTGAAAAGCCGACGGCCGCCGCGAAGATCGGCGCCGCGCTGGATAAACGCGGGAAGCCGCGCGAAACGCGGCTTGGCAGCGGGAAACCGTGCTTGGAAATTGAATTGTTCGATTCCGGCAAGAAAGCCATCATCGTCAGCGCAGCCGGCCACTTGTATGGCCTGGAAAAA
>JAUQYW010000554.1 GCA_030587525.1 Candidatus Sigynarchaeota archaeon
TTGCAATCCGATAAGGCAAGATATTATATCTTGAAAATTATGGTCGACGGCGAGTGGCACAACCTGACATCCTTGCTACGTGTCGCGAAAAAATATCGTCCTATCGGGCTCGTCGGGGTGGGTATGGCCTTGAATTCGCTGCAGGCTAGCATCGGTTGCGACATCTTCGAGAACGAGACAGAGCACGAAAGCTCCGCGGCTGACATCGTGGATTCGTCGTGGAAGATCAAGGATGATTACATGGGCATCTTGCGCGCTGTGGTCTCGTCAATGGATGGGAGTCCCTCCCCTGCCGAGCAAACCAGCAAGTTAACGAGCACGCTGGAACGGATGCAGCTGCAAAAAGCCGCACGGGCGGGTCAACCCGGCACGGAAAGCCAGTAAATCACGAATTTTTCACCGTTTCATTGAACCTTGACCCAGGAAATGATGTTAGAGACAGCACATACTATCAGCAAGTAGAATCCTGGGCCGAAATAGAGGAATAAGCTCGCGGCGTATGATGAGAACGCGATAATCATCACGTAAAACACGACGTGTCCGATGCAAAATGTCGCAGCCATCGCAAACAAGCGCTTGGAATTCGCGGAAAGCGAGCCCGGCGTCGACGCGGAAATCGTCATGATGGCACCGAAAAAGAAGAAGATGGTCGTGATCCACGCGACGAGGCAACTTGGCCACGCCAGCGTGAGCATGTTCACGGCCGTGGTACCTTCTAGGAATCCCCAGACATAGAACCGGAGGACATTTCCCGGGCTTGGCAAATATAGGATGTACAAGTCGACCGGCGGGAACGTGCCGAGAAACAAGAAAAGCACCATGAAGATGCCGGTGATCACGCCGAGCTTGCGGACGCCATGGCTTGCCATGTTATGCCTCCTTGTAGGTGAATGCTGCGATCATGGCCAACGCCATGTCAAACACGTAGATCCAGAAACCAACGTTGAGTGCTGCAAGGAGTTCTAGAACGCCATAGGTTCGCGACAAGAGAAAGGGCCGCGAACTCTGTCCGAGCACGAAGGCATCGATGAATAGGAGCACGAGAACGATGAGCTGGAGGAAAAAAGCAGCGATATACACCTTTTTCCCCTTTTCAGGCGGTTGCTTTGAACCGAAGATGCAGAGCAAACATGAAATAAACGGGAAAAACCAGTATATCACGCCTATCAGCAGCTGGATCACGTCTGCAGTCAAGAACCACCACGCCACGACGGGCATTCCTTGATAATAGCCTATTGATACCCCGAACACGCCGATAAGCATACCATTGTCATCGATGAAATATAACGGCAGCCTTGAATCGCCCCATGGAAAGAACAAGAAGGCAAGAAACGGCACCAAAATGCATCCTGCTAGGAGACCAAGTTTATTCATCGTGCTTGCCTCGATTCGGGGAAGGCGGAAAATGATCCGGCACTTGCATTACTCCCACGAGCATGGTGCCTTTTCTGCGACATGTAATTGTTCTCTTGGCATAAAACGTTAACCTCTTTGAACCATTACACGCCAGCGGGACGGGAGAAGGGACGCCGTTACGGATGATATTCGCCGGTTCAACCCAGGTGTGCTCGTCGTACAAGAAGCGTTTATGAGCCCGGGGGTGCTTCGGTCCGGCAATTTTTCCAAGGTTCTTCGTGCTTCAGTACGTCTTCACGTATTCCATTTGCAATCAAGCTTGGTGGCTTCTTCTATACGCCCGCATCCCTCGCTTGTACTCGGACACGTGCAAGGCCAAAAATCCTGCATAAACCGGAACGACCCACCAAAATTCATTGCCAATTATTTGCCAGGAAACAGAGAATGCGAGGATCATGAAGGAAAATGACGCGATCTCGATGATTATGATTACTTTGTTTTCATAATATAATTTGAAGAAATACGAATAGATCGGCGAGTAATCTTGTGCTTTTTTGTAGAGCTCCTCGGTCGTGCTGCCGCTTAGCAAGATCTTTTTACCGACAAGTTTTCCGTTCACGAAAAAATTGAGGCCCCAATCGATTGAATCTAGAAGCTCGTGCACGAGGATGTTGATCCCGCATATCAAGGATGCCCATGCAAGCGACGAGGATCCACCTGGCATGAAAAAAATAAGCAATGATGCGGCGAAAAACAAGCTTGGTACGATCAAGGTATGGGTTGGGAGCATCCTGTGATTGTGAGATTTTAAGAAACGGGTGAAAACATAATCCCCGTCTATGATACACCCGGAAAGGATGCATGCCGCGACCTCAAGGAATGATAGCTGGACGGGAATGACAAGAACGGCAAACAAGGTAACCGAGGCACCGAATCCGAGGTGGGTATTTACATGAATGGCGATCGACCTTATATCGAAGTATTAAAAATACTCGGCTTTTTGAACGCGATCGAGAATCTTTGCCGATGATTGCAAACCCTTGCACCTGGTATCTTCGACGAGAAAGGATGAGGCCGCAGCGGCAAACAGCGAGGCATCCTTGCATGCCTTGAAGTTGCTGCTTGCGTTCTTGAGCCTCGACAAGAACGAGACCAGGAACGTGTCGCCTGCGCCGGTTTCATCGATGATCTTGTCCGGCTTGAACGCGGGAATCTTTTCGATCCGGGGCGCACCGGCATCGTTCTTTCCAATATACGATCCTTTTCTGCCTAAGGTCAGCAAGACCGTGCTTTCCTTGAACTCGCCGAGGAAGTATTCGATACACTTGACGGGATCGTCGATGCCACTCACGGCGGAGCATTCGAAATCATCCCCCTTGATGACGAGCCGCTTGCCAAAAATGCTGTAGATCTTTTTTGCTTTTTCCAAGGCGTCATGCTGCGAGATGAGGCTGATGCTGCCATCCTTGTGAATGTCCCTCAAGACACCCTGCAAATCGATGCCGACGGGCTGTTCCTTCGTGATGGCTTGGCCCAGCTGGTCGATGAATTGCATGCTGATTTCCTGGCAAATCGCTCCGATGTGGAATCGCCGGGCGACGAACAGGTCGTGCGAAAACTCGTCAAATACGAGCTCTGAACACCTCGCCGGGCATGATACCGTGCGCTTGCCGCCTTCATAGACGAGCTCGAACCTGGTCGTCGGGGCTTTGTTGTCCACGAGCATGCAACTTAGATCAACTCGTTTTTCTTTGAGTGGATCGAGCAATTCTGGTAAAAGATCCTTTCCCACCTTCGTGGCAATACCAACGCGCCACCCGGGCTCGGCAGTTTTCGCGGCAAGGGACCCAAAGGTCACGGCGCCACCGGCACTAACCTTGAAAATATTTCTCTTCCCATTTTCAACGTGGATGACGGTATCCATGGCCAAGTGACCGATAACGACGAGATCGAATGGTTTTTTCATCTTGCCATCAAATCCAACATGGATATTTATAAAAGGGATGGCGTGCAAAAAAAGGTTTTAAGTTTATCTTTCAATTTACTACTGTAGATAGAAAACTAGCGATAGTGGGATTGCATGTCCGGCGAAGAAGATTTCATGAGTTCCTTCAAGAAGGAAATTGACAGCAGCAAGGGCAAAAGCGTCATTGAAGAACTCCAGGCGACAATCAAGGAGAAAGAGGTGATTATTTCCCAAAAGGACGAAAAAATTGCCGAGCTGGAAAAGAAGACCAAGGAACTCACGGTTATGGCAAAGGGCGCATTTCTAGCCCCGAAGTCAAGCGGCGGTTCAGCCCGAGCGAACGATGAAATCGAAGGCTTGCAGAAACAAGCCCAAGCGCTTAAAAACGAGAATTCGAAACTGCAAGATGATCTCGCCCGGTTAAAAAAATCAGAGGAACAAGTCAAGAAGCTCGAGAAAAAAATCGAGGACCAGAAAAAAGAAATCGTTGAACTCAAGCAAAAAAAAGACTTTGATTTAGCCCAATTTATCGATGAAGGAGACCCGACGCTCGTTTCCCAGATTCGCGTGCTGAAAACGCGCGTGAAAAACTTGGAGAAGAAGATCGAGGACGACAAACCCGACGATCTCAAGGACAAGATCAAGGACCTGGAATCCGACTTGAGTGATGCTCGGAAAGAAAAAAATGAACTGCTGTCGAAATCCAAGGAATTGGAAGTAAAGCTCGAGATCCTCGAGCGCTCGCCGCCACCACCTGCACCGCCATCGATGATGGCCGCGCCATCCTCGGGTTCCACGCCGGCGCCGCCCGCTCTCCCGAAAATGCCGCACATGGCTCTTTCCGGGGCTGGGCTCTCGTCTCCGTTGGATAAGAAAGGTTCATTTTCCACGCCACCTCCCCCTCCTCCGCCAATACCGTCGTTGACACCCGGTAGTCCACCTTCAGCGGTCGGCTTGCCACCTCCCCCTCCCGTCGCGCCATCCAATGTCCAGACAAATCCACTCGGTGCACATGTCGTTCCTGGCGTGCCGGTCGGGGCTCCAAGCCCTGCCGGGACATCCGGCGAGATGAATCGCCTGCAAAAGGAACTACGTGAGTTGCAAGAAAAGTACGCGACCATGTCGCACGAGGTCGACAAATTCAAGCTGACGGAAGACGAGCAGACCGTGCTGAATCTCAAAACCCGGCGCATCTATGACTTGCAAGATCAAGTTAAATCGCTCGTGAAACAGATCCAGGAGAATCCCGAGCTGAAAAAAGCAAAACAAGAGTTAGAACAAAAACAACTAGAGTTTGAACAGAAGCAGAAAGACCTTGAAAGCATAGAAAGCGAGAAAAACAACTTGATCCTTTATTACAACGATCTCAAGGAAAAATACGAGCAGATTTACAATATGATACAAGAGCGCGACCAATTCATCATGGAACTCCAGCAACAAATGCAACAAATCCGCGATATGATGCAGCAGGGTCAACCTGGGCAATAAAAAATAAAAAAACCTTCTCTTTTTATTCCTTTGGCTCCGAGCTAGATGAAGGATCTTCCGGTGAAGTTCCTTCCTTTTCTTCAGCCGGGGACAAATCCTTTTTCTCCGCGTCTAGGGCTTCTTCCAATTTTTCTGCATCCTGGGCTTCTTCCAGTTTATCCTCAACCGGGGCAATTTCTTGTTTTTCAACAGATGGCGCCTCTCCCTCCTTCCCGGGCTCTTTTGCTTCGGCTCCAGCTGGTCCACCGGCTTCTTTTGGTTCTTCGGTTTCCTTGGGTTTTTTCTTGGTCTTCTTCTCTTTCAGATCCTCGGCGATATCGTCGTCGATATCCTCGGGATATTCAGCTTGCAGTTCTGGATGCTTCTCCAGGTAGGCTTTTTGCCGGTCACGATTTTCCCTCAAGGCATCGAGCACCATGCGTCGTTCGCCAGATCCCTCGGTCGTGGTCTCCTTGAACTGCTTCGCGAGCTCCTTGGCACCCTTGAAGTCGTCGAGCGACGTGAGGGTCTTGATGAACCGGATCTTGTAATCATTGTCGTCGATTTTTGCAAACTTGTCCTTGATATACGCGATCGTGGTCGCGAGGTGCGGGGAATTCGTACCTTGCACGAGCTTGACGATGGTCTCGAGCATTGAAATGATGGCGTAGAGTTCCGAGACCTGGTAACGGTTGAGCAAAGTGAACAAGGTGTCCAGGGTTTGCTCGAAACCAGCGCTGCCCTGTGGCATCTGCTTGTACGCGTTCGCCACGAAGCCGTATGCCCGTTCTTGTAAGTAACGCGTGCTGATCTTCTTGACGAGCTCCATCACCCTAAGCATTTGAATCGGGACGGCTTCTGGATGCTTGGGCAGAACGTCCGCTAAAAATTTCACGACGGTCATGCGCATCTTCCCGCGATCAGGTTCCTCGGCCTTGAGCTCGATCGCGTCAACCATATCCAGCATTTTCAACCCGTCGTTGGTGTTCCCGCTCTCGTAGAGCTTGAATGCGTTTTCAAGAATCTGTCGCATTTTTCCAATGACTGGTTTCTCGCCGAAATCGAATTCGATATACCTAGAAATGTTGATGGATGCAGCGTCTGCTTGCGCTGCGGCCGCTGCGTCTTGTCCTTCAACGCCCCCCTCCGCGCTCTTCGCCCTGGGTTTCGGCACGATGTTCGTGTGCCCGATCCGCTCACCGAAGAGCTTGCCATTCTCGACCTTCAGATCGATGACATCGCCCTTTCCCCAGCCTAGCGATTTCAAGATGTGCTTGGGTAACGGGAGGTTCCCGAGCTGCGAAATGACCCCGGAATTTTCTTTCGGTTCTACTTCGGGCAAATCCGTTTTTTTTTCCTTTTCTGCTTTCGGTTTTTTCTCTTTTTCTGGCTTCATGCTTGCCGCGAACTCTTTTTTCAGTTCCTCCTTGAGTTCCCCTGCCAGTTGTTGTTTCAATTCGGACAGCAGCTTGGCTTTCATCTCATCTGGAGAAGGCGGCTTCGCTTCATCTGGACTCATGTGCTTCACTCATGCAACGTGTGCTTTAAATGCTCGACATCCACCGATATCGCGGTCTTGCTGGGGAAAATATTTAAAGAAGTGCTTGAAAAAAAGCAATATTCATTACGTTAGGAGGAATAAATTGAAGAATCTAGCACGGACGGGGTTCTCGTGAAGTGGGGTAAGGCGGGTGACCTATTTTAGGAGTTTCCTGTAGCGTGCGTTGGCTATCGACCATGCCAGGTCAAGCTCGTTCTGGGAGATGTTCTTGTCCTTCTGTTTCATCGTTTTCTTAATATCCTTGAAGTTATCAAGGCCCTGGTAGATAAAATTTAAAATCAAGTTCGTATATAAGAAAATGCTCGAGATCTTTTTCTTAAAGTCGGTCTTTTGTTGCTCAATGTTCCTGATGCCCATGCACTCCTTCAAGATCTCCCGCTCGATCTTGACCTTCTCGTCCCTGAACGGGTTGTTCTTGACCACGGAAAAATCGAGGTCGATCACGAGGTTTGGCTGGTATTGCAAGGGGTTCTGGTGTTCGTACTCGTCCTTGGACATGATCTCGATCGCATCCGCAGAATCCGCCAATTCCTGCTCGAAGAGGGATATGAAATTGATAAACAGCGATTTCAAGATTTGCTGGTCGCTCCCGACGAGAATCGCCTTCTGGTTCAAGAGAATCGCGCGCATGGCGTATGCAAAGGGTTCCTCGCCGAACATCTTGACGATGCCCGGGAGGCTATAGTTCTGGATTTGAGTGGTGTCAACAGCCGTAGTCGTGACATCAAAATCGCTGCGCTGGTATCCCCGAATCGCAAAGTTCTTATCAACGAAGATGTGAAAGCTATGGCCGCATTGCGCGTTGATGGCGATCGTTGACACGCCTTTCACGTTCTCCTTGATGATTCTAGTTGGAACGCCTACTTCTTGTTTAACATTGCATACCGGACATTGAACGTTTATTGCACGTTTATCTTCTTCAGCCATCACGGTCACAAATACTGGATTTTCATTTGTTGTAATTCCGGCCAACAAGAATCACGGGTTGGACAAGATCTGGACCCGTTATTACTCGGCATTGATGTAATAGAATTACGACTTCAACTAATATAAATATAATTAGACTAATATTCCTTTAATCTTTTAATCTTCCGCTTGTGGATTTTCCCCAATTTTTCACGATAAACAGACAGAATTGAAGATTTCCCTTTCCTTAACGGGATAAAGGCGATATAAATGTCTTTACGCATCGAGATCAAGTCGATGCTCTCGTACGCGCGCGCGCATCACATCTCGTGCACAATTGGTTTCCCGGCGATGGCCATGCGGCTAGCGCGTGCATCGAGCGAGTTTTTCACGGGTGGTGGCACGTGGCGAATTCTGCCATGGATCGGTCTCGCGTGATGCTGTTGCAGGGCTTTATGGGGGGCAACCGGGTGCATGTGGTTTATCATTAGAACGAAAAAGGTACGCCTTCCCACCAAAACCTTTTTTTTCGGGCTGGCTGATTCATTAGTATGAGCATTCCACCTAATTTCATCGAATATCAACGCCGTGAATATTGTAAAGATATCAAGTGTCCCATTCAAATGCTGTTGAACAAGGAAGCCGAAAAATCGCCGAAATACGAGGAAATCCGTACAATTTGCGGCGCTAGCTGCATCCATTCGACGCATGAGTTCCACAAGTGGTTAACCGAAAAGGGGTACTTGATCATCCATCCCAAGCATTGAAAACTGGACAATAGTCTTAAAAAGTAACTTGCCTTTTTTTTCGTATATAGTATTTTTTAGCATAGTTAATGAAGGTGCAATGAAAAATGTTGAATTCTTATCTCGATGTCGGGATTCAGAGCCGCATAAACCGCATTATCTCCCCGAAAGATAACCGTACGGTCATGCTGGCTATAGATCACCCTTATTTTCAAGGACCAACAACCGGACTTCATGATATGAGCAAAACAATTAAAATGCTCATGCCGTATTGTGATTGCTTGATGACCACGCGTGGCGCGGTCCGCCACAACATTTCAGCCGACGTTCTCGGTTCCAAGCCCATTATGCTCCGCGTTACCGGGGGCAACAGCGTGCTCTTTGAGGAGCTCAGCGACGAGCGCATCACGGTCACTATCAAGGAGGCAATCCGCATGGATGCTGCCGGCGTTGCCGTGAGCGTGTTCATCGGGTCACCCAATCAGCAACGCACGATCTTGAACCTCACGGACATGATCAACGAGGCGGAAGAGTATGGGATCCCCGTTCTCGCAGTGACCGCGGTTGGGAAGACCATGGCCCGCGATCTCCGGTATCTCGCTTTAGCATCCCGGATCTGCCAGGACGCAGGCGCCCGCATCATCAAGACTTATTATTGCGATGAATTCGACAAGCTGGTCAAGGCATGTGCTCCCACGCCCGTTGTCGTGGCGGGAGGAAAACATTCGAGCGCGCCCGAGGCATTAGAAATGGCCTATAAATCCGTCCAAGCTGGTGCAGTCGGTGTCGATATGGGCCGCAACATCTTCCAGGATGACAATCCTATCGGTATGATCAAGGCTGTCCGCGCCGTCGTGCACGATAATATGACACCGAAGGAAGCAATGGACATCTACCAGAGTTGCGCGGGCGAAGCGTGCAAGCTCGAGTAGAAATTACTCTGGAATGTACTATTTTATTTTATTTGTTTTCCATATAATTCGATCGTGGGCGAAATCCTCATGAAAGCAGCAGTGTATTACAAAAATAGCGATGTCCGGATTGAAATGGTCGATGATTTTCCCGCGGATGCGGGCGAGGTCAAAGTCAAGGTTATGGCCTGCGGCGTCTGTGGTTCGGATGTCATGGAATGGTATCGCATTAAAAAAGCTGGAAGACCTAATGGCATCGGAGCGTTCGGCCATGAATGCACGGGCATCGTTACCGAAGTGGGCTCGAAGGTTACCAAGAAAGTGCAGGTTGGCGATCGCGTGGTCGTCACCCATCACGTGCCGTGCAACACGTGCAACGCGTGCGTGATCGGGCACACGACGGCTTGCCAAACGCTGCAGTCCACCAAGTTCAAGAACAACTACGGGGCGTATGCGGAATACGTGGTACTCCCTGAAATCAACGTTGACAGGGGCATTTTCAAGCTGCCAGATTCCGTTTCCTTCGACGAGGGCACCTTCGTGGAACCTCTCGGCTGTGCAATACGGGGGCAGCAATGGGCGTCGCCGGCCGGCGGGAAATCCGTGCTCATCATCGGAGCCGGCCTCAGCGGGCTGCTCCACCTCCAAGCCGCCCGTTCAAACGGCGCCGGGTTCATTGCTATTTCGGACATCAACACGGACAGGCTCAAGGTTGCAACGAAATTCGGCGCGGATGCAACCATCGTCGGGACGGAGGACGTTCCCAAGAGATTCAAGGAGCTGAACGGCGGGTGGGGTGCCGACGTGGTCATCATGACCGCTCCCGTGCCGACGTGCGTGAAGCAATCCCTGGACGCGGTCGGCGCCGGCGGGACTATCTTGTTCTTTGCCCCGACGAACCCCGAGGTCAACTCGGAGATCAACATCTGGAATTTGTGGCAAAAAGAGGTCACGATCACGCATTCCTACGCTGCCGATTTCAAGAACCTGCAAACGGCCTTGAGATGGATCCAGCACAAGAAGGTCAACGTGAAGGATATGATCACGCACGTTTTCCCCCTGGACAAGACGCAAGACGGGTTTATGCTCACCGCCCAGCCCAAGAATGGCAGCTTGAAGGCCATCATCCACCCGCAAGAAAAGTGAACGCGGCGGTTACGCCTGGTCGTCCCGGTCCTCGTTTTTTCCCGGCTTGTAAAACCCGGGGTGGTAGAATTTCTTGTGGAAGTAACAATTTGCCTGGAATTTACAAAACACGCAATACTTGAGGGAGAACGCTGGCCGGCGCGTACCAAGCCAGAATTCCTTGTAGAATTTCATCATCTTCATGTATCGTTCCGTCTCGTACGGCACGTGGATGACGAGCTCCCCGAGGAGGCGATGATCGGCCTGGGAGATGTACTGGATCTTGGCATACTCCGACAATTTTTCGACGGGTAAATCTTTGCAATTCAGCTCCTTGTTGTAATTCTTCACGAGAAAGTAATAGGTGAGCAATTGCATCTTGTTTTTCTTCTCGTGAAAGTAGGGGATGGTCGGTCGAGCACGGGTCTTGAATTCGAGCAGCGTGCCCGATGCGAGATCGAATGCGTCAAAGGTGCCGCGGACCTTCAAGCCCGCGATCTCGCCAAGCATGGAATATTCCGTTATCTTCCCGTCGTGGATCGAAGCAAGCCGGTTCTGCTGGTACTTGTTCAAGTCCTCGATGCTGCGCCATTGCAAGAACGAGTTTCCCTTGCGAAACTCGTCAACGAGCGGGGACGTTTTTGTCCCGAACGCGAGCTCATTGTGCATC
>JAUQYW010000564.1 GCA_030587525.1 Candidatus Sigynarchaeota archaeon
CCGGGATATTTACACGATCACGACCGGGAATGAAGAGACTTTATGCATCATGCCACAAGTTGAAGACGTGCGGCTGGCGATCCAGTATGCCCGATGGGCGCTACCATTCCTTGTTCGACTCCAGAACGAGAGACTCGTGCTCCAAGCCTTTACACGGTTCCAGCACGCATGCATCTCATTGCCAGAAATCATCTCCTTTATGGAAAGTCAGAAGGTTTCGGCGACAGCGGCCAACCATGCAATTAATAGACTTCGCCAACAAGGTTGGATTGCAAGGTTGGATCCAGCTTCGGACCTAGGTATCGTTCCTCGATATAAACTCGTCACTATTCAAACAATAGACCGTACCGCGATCGACAAGATGCTCGATGCCGCGGGAGCTGTTCTCGCTCAAACCGAGGAACATATCCGGTTTGTTGACCGCAATCGAGGTAGCTTCTTGCAGAATCCTCGTGCGGCGATATACAAGGCACCGCGCGGCGGTGTACAATCCCAGAAACCATCCGGTCTTCTATCATTCACCGATCAAGAAGAGGCTGATGCAATTGCCAAAGGGAATGACATCCGGGAGCAAAAAATCAAGGAGGCGAAACCAGTCATAAAAAAGGATCTCGATTATGCAGACTGGCTGATGCAAAACGGGGATTTCCGGCTTGCAATCGACATCATCAACCGCGTGGTGGCCACCGACAAGAAAAACAAGCGTGCTCTCATCATGTCGTGGGAATGCCAAGCGGAACTGGGATTACTCCCGGACATGCTGCGTACCTTGAAGGTGCTCGCGGAGCTAGATCCTGAGTCCCACGTGTTCGTGCATAACTTGGGCGCCGGGTACATGGTAGCCCGGAAATGGTCGAAGGCTGAGACCTATTTGCGCCGCGCGATGGCGATCTCCCATGCCCCGGAGACGAGGGCAGAGCTCGAGAGGATAGAGGTTCTGAAGACGGCGCACGATACCCAGGTACCCATCCCGTTCATGTACATTGGCTATGCCGGCCCGCTGGCCGTGTTCCAGTCACGGGCACGAATATTTCACGAACAGATGCATCGCGAGGCGACGAACGAGATGAATTATTACATCAAGACTTCGTCCAGCGATGCAATAATAGCCCGGCCATGCGCGATCTGTCATTCCCCGGTACGTGGCGAGCAAGTCCGGCTCTGCGAGGACACGGCTAAGCAACTGATGTTCCACGAGGATATTCCTGGACAACCAGAGGGTGTGCTCCTGGATGCAGACGCCCGGGTAATCTGCGTGGACTGTGCCAGGATATATCACGTCCTGCTTTCGGACCCGGCGGAATTGCGGCGGCGCGTGGAATCCGCCTTGCAGCCAGCGACCGACG
>JAUQYW010000318.1 GCA_030587525.1 Candidatus Sigynarchaeota archaeon
GCATGTTTTCAAGGAACGACCGTCGATGCAGACGCATGGAACGATGGATGGATTCGTGATCATGGCAAGCGTCGCCCATTCAACATTTACAAGGACAATAATCACGGGCACGCGCAATACTGGATCGATCCATCGAACCTGGGAAGTGATGAAGAATTTATCAAGCCAATCAAGGAAAATGATGAAGAATGAACCCGATGCAAATAGACGCGATCAAGCGGCTTGAAAAAACCATGTCAATGCGAGACGGTAGTGCCAGTGAATGTCACGAGTATTATTGCCCGTATAACATCGGATGTCTTGTTGATCACATCGCGTTAAACGATGCAGAAAAGGAAATGCATGATTCTTGGCCAATACCCTTGCGGTTATGTGATTCATGCCGGATTGACGATGATGGAAACATCCATGAAGATGACCACGGCATTTATCGTGGAAAACCAGATGGATTCGATAGCGAATGTCCACGTTTTCTTGCCATTGATCGTGAAAAAGGAAAATGGGAATGCTTGTGCGGGCTTGAGGTCATCGCTCGATTGCTTGGAGAGAGCACGTGGAATCTTTACAAGGAACTTCTTGAAAAGATGAATAAAAAAGATGAAAAAACATTTCCAGAAATTCTCGGGTTCAACCCGAGATGGCGACATTTGAATTTAGAAACCGGAGAACGTGAAAAACAATGAAATTAGACGTGATAGAATGTGGATCGTGCTTGGCACCCGTGACACGTGGTGCCGCCAAGTGCGAATATTGCGGTGCCGTGTTCAATATCGATTGGAAAACAATGGATGTTCTTGCTAAACCGAAGAAAGATGCTGGCTACAGGATATCCATCGAGCAACGAATTGAACCAGGCCTTAGCAAGGAACAATTCGAGAGCACGTTCATCGAAAAATATAGATTGACCGAGAAGGTTCGACGAACCTTCATGACGGTTGCCTTGTATAAATTCGATGATGAAGTGCTGATCGATCAAGCCCCGTTATTTGACTACGATCCATCGAGCGTTCCGACTTTCGATGTCAAGAAAACTGGCTTGGTTGATCTCGTGAAGTTCGTGGAAACGACGGCAGAACATCGGTTAGCGTTCATCGATCTATTCGCATCGATCAACGACGCGCACGTGAAAAAATACATCACCAGCGGAAAGCCGCTCACAATACCTGTAGGTGTTTGGTACGAAAGAAATGCCCATATCGATAATATCATCAACATGATGCAATATACTGGCAAGGAAAGCATTGTTCTTTTTGAAAGAATAAAGCTGAGCATGAATCCATCAACTGGCGAGCGTGAAATGAATTTCCCTGCATCGCACAAGGTCGTGTATCATGTCGATGAAATCATCGATATCCCGGAGCGACAAAAAATGAAATCTCGGGATTTTGATCGAGCGTGGGGATGGCACAACACCAAGATGGCGGCAATGGACTTAACGCCTAACAACCGGTGGTGACGTGTAATTTCTCATACATAATTTTTCATACATAATTTTTCATACAATACGAAATATACAATATTAAAAATGTAAAACTTTAAATACTATATTTTTCATACAATGTAATGGTAACGAATGAATGAAATGGTGAACAACGAATGATGATACTGGCAAAATATCCCGGTAAATGCTTGAAATGCGGCATGACAATAAAAACCGGTGACAAGATCAATTGGGAAAAAGGTGTCGGCGCTGCTCACGTGAAATGCGGCAGAATAACAATTCCAGGCCGTGAAGGATGTGGCAATGCAGAGACGTGCCTTGGCTATCATTTTGGCGAAAAGAATTGTTGCGCCGGTTGCCATGACGTGGGCAAATCATACAATGAATTGCACGCTGTTCCCACGGAGGATGAATAGGCATGATCATCATACAACGTCCGGAAGGGAACACGGCAACATCATCGTATCTTTACAACGTCATCTTGCGCCGGAAAGATTGGACAAAAGTCACGCTGATGGTCGAAGAAGATGACAAGATGATCGAGCAATTGACCAGGAAAGGCATCAAGTTTTTCAAGATGGATGGCAACGTCCAGATCACGAAGCAAGTAACGAATGATAAGGATATCTTGGCCGATCTTGTCAAGGCGATCAACTTTTACGATTCACTCTTGAACGGTTTATTGACCGACGAGCAAATGGCAAAAGT
>JAUQYW010000575.1 GCA_030587525.1 Candidatus Sigynarchaeota archaeon
ATGGACACGAACACCGCGACGGGCGCGCTGCCCATCTATTTCAACTTCCCGGGGTTCATGATCGCCACGACCATCGTGTTAATGCTCATGTTTCTCGTGAAATTGCGGCGCGGCATCCTCGTGAAATCTGCTCTCGTGCTTGCCACCTTGCTATTCTTGGCGACCCCGGTCACGTGGCTTGTCATGTACGCCGCCACGCCGTATAGCTGGGTCATCGACCCGTCCTCGGGGTACAATATCTTGTTCGGCACATACACCGGCACTTATTCAGGAACGCAAGCGACCGTGTCCTGGTACTTGAGCGGGGGGTTTTTCGTGCCCATTGTGGCCGGGATCCTGGGGATAAAGGTCTTGGCCTCGTTGGGCGAGTTCGCGGCCGGGATAAACGCGATATTCGAATATTCCCAACGCAAAGCTTTGATGTTCCAGCATTAAGTGATGAATCATGAATGAAAGAGAGAAAGAGGAAGCAAGGACCACAGCAAATCCGGAGCGTATATTTGAACTGGTGCAGAGATTTGGCCGTGGCGTGCAAGAAGAGGCGCTGAAGAACCCGAACACTCCTGCGCATGTGATCGAGTGGATATACAAAGCAGGGAATTTTACAACGAAAGATTCGCTGGTTGCGCGGCACCGGAATACCCCCGAGCCGATCTTGAAATCGATAATCGGTACATCCATTCACTTGTCGTTGAGCGAATCTGGCGATTATTACATGCCGTCATGGGGCGCGTTCAACGCGTTGATCTCGCTCTTGAAGAGGAAGGGCATCGACGTTGAGGGCAAGGTGGAAGATACCCTCGATGATACGAAGACTTGGATTGCGATGAAACAGAAGGAGAACTGCGATGGTGTCGGGTTGCTCATCTCCGAAACCAAACTCATGGCCTCAATTGCCAGTTCGGCAGGGTATTCCATCCCTTATGCAAGCATAATGATGAAACCTTCGACAGGGTTCACCATTAACTCGGATGGGCGTGTTTCCACGGTTTGCTTGAAAGGGAAATCCATGAGCGAGCTGCCGAAGGATATTTTTCAACTAGAGAAGCTCGAAAATCTTATCATTGTCGAATCGAACCTCCAGGTACTGCCTGACGAAATCGGGTCATTGCTAAAGCTCAAGAAACTGATCCTGGATGATAACGATTTACTTGAAATCCCGCGTTCGGTGGGGAAACTAGCCAATCTCAAGGAACTGTCCGTGCGGGGCAATAAGTTGACGACCATCCCCATAGAGCTTCGAGGCTTGGAATCATTGAAGGTGTTATCCCTTTCTGACAACCCGCTCGGCTCGCTGCCGCCCGTGATCCAAGCCTGGCTCGGGGAGTTGAAAAAGAATCGGTGTAAAGTCGACATAGAGAAATAAAGAATATTTCTGTCAGAAATATTCACAGAGCCTGTGCGGAACCCAAGGAAGAACAAAAGCAAAAAGAAACCAAGATCGAGAGCCAGATCCCTCTTGATGATACATATGATGTCGTACAGTTCTGCGCGAATTGCGATTCAATTTGTCAACCACGAAAAAAGAAGAATAAAACGAGTTCAATTTGTGTATCTTGCGGGACAGAACAAAGGGGTCAGAAACTGGAGTCTTATCGGGTAACCGCAAAAATTGATCATAGTTTAGATAAAACCACTGTGGTTTCAGCGCCGAAAAAGGAAAAGGGAAAGCGCGATCTTCTCCAGACTGACAGTTGATAGACTTTATACCCGCATTGGAGATTTAGGGAGAAAATCACGCTTTAACACGAAAAAAAAGGTAATCAACCAGCCTCAACTAACGACCTATTGGAGGGATGCGAACGAACAAGAACGCGATCATCGGCATCTCGATCGGGGCTTCCGCTTGCGTCGCCTTGATCCTGGTTATCATAATCGCCGGGCTACCTAGTGGAGGCACGCCCTATCACAATACGCTGCCTCTCACCATCAATGGTGGTGATTGGGATCAAGCCGGGGCGACGCTATACCAGGATGACCGGTGGGTCGTGGATTTTACCAGCACGACGAGCGTGCAAGCCTACCTCATGACGTGGGATCAGTTCAATTATTTTTACAACTATGGCTCCGTAAGCGGATATCTTGACACGGAACAAGGGACGAGCGGACATTTCGACTTCACGCAACCAAGCGTGTGCTCAGGGAGTTCATGTAATGTGGTCATCGTGTTTCGGGCCTCGTCATACGCCGAAGTAACGGTAGATTCAACGGAATATCACATGTAGAGAAGCTTCTACTACAAAAGGGCACATGAAATGAACCGGGGGAAACATTTATATTGGTCCCTTTGGATAGTCCTAGTTCATGTCGACAACGAATAGCGTGAAGCTTGAACCTTGTTATCAAGGGCACCGGGAAATGCTGGGCATTCCCTTGAATCCTGCTGACGCATCCAACAATAACGGCCATTATTTCTCAGGGCCACAATCCCAATATCACTGGGATCTCTATGGGGAATCTCAACTTATCGTTAGAAAGATTAAGAAAGTTGATGTCGACGAAACTGGGAACAAAGTGTATGCCGATGATGTCGTTTTTCGTGGGAACTCGATCAACCGCAAAGGATGGCGTTATGGTATTCACGACCTTGTCTCGGATCTCCCTCTATCTGATAGCTCGAGAGTTCCAGTAGAACCTCGACATTGTGAACGCATCGTGGAAATAATAAGGGAGGAAAAACCGGACACGGTGGTTCTATTCGGGAAAAAGGTGCAGGAAGAATTATTGAACCATCTCCATTTCGGCACAGAATATGGTGTGAATCATGGTGAAATAAACGAGATGATCCCTGGTTGCCCGACGCGATTCTTCTTGCTTGCTTTTCCTTCGAGAAAAAATGAAGATTCTTATTCCTTTAGCAGAAAGTTGGAGAAATTCATAAAAATCCGAGAATACTTGGATAGAATACATCCCTAAAGTATTTCATACTAAAATCGGCACCGTGATCCCCGCGAAGTGCAGTATCACGCGGATGATACCCCCGCCGCCGACGAGCGTGCCGAGGGCTTCCATTGCCACGCCCATGATGAAGGGTTGCCAGCCAGAGTGCCCGCGAGAACCGAGTAACATTAGACCCCCGATGCTCATGAGCGCGCTTGATATGACGCCGATGCCCTTCATGATCCAGGCGATCGCCGCGTTGAACGCGTCCATGGCAGGCCCCGCCGGGAACGTGTACAAACCAGCCCGCGCCACGGCGTTGCACGAAGTCGAGCACCATGCCATCCTTGTTGATGCTGCCCGTGATCTTAACGCAAGCGTGATAATTATGCCCGTGCAAGCCCCGCACTTCGGATGGCCAGCCAGGAAATGCGCCGACGAGAACTTGCACGCCATGCCATCGAGAATGATCGAAACCGTCATGGATCGACCGCAAGACCCGAGCATAAAAAGGGAAAAACCGGATCTGCCGTGCGATGATGCACTGCCGGTCACAGTTAAATGCCCTCGGGCGAAGATAAGCTCATGCCAAGCGGGGATGAAGCGCCGCGCACGCTGGCGGGGCACTCGTCCGGGGGTGAACTCGGTCGCGTTCTCGCCCGACGGCAGCACGGTTGCCTCGGGGTCGTGGGACAAGACCGTGAAGATGTGGGACGCTCGCACGGGAAAGGAGCTGCGCACGCTTTTGATGGCCTTCAACGAAATGGGGTGTGTGTGGTCGGTCGCGTTTTCACCCGATGGCAACATGATCGCCTCGGGGTCGGACGATGGGATCGTGAGGTTGTGGGACGCCTGCACGGGCGAGGCGCTGCGCACGATTGTGGGGCCCGGATGGCACCTGGGTCGGGTTCTGTCGGTCGCTTTCTCGCCGGACGGCAACACGATCGCGTCGGGCCATGATTTTTTCACTATGAGATATTGGGATGCTCACACTGGCGAGTTACTGCGCACGCTGCCTGGGAACGGGGGCGCGGTCTGGTCCGTTTGCTTCTCGCCCGAAAATGGTACGGTCGCCTCGGGGTCGGACGATGGGTGTGTGAGGTTGTGGGAGGGTTATGAAAGAGAATTTCGTCATGTATATAACGAAATGAGACATATGATGTGGGGGCACTTAGGCCGAGTCCGGACTGTCGCGTTTTCGCCTGATGGCTGCACGCTCGCCTCGGGGGGGCACGATGGAACCGTGAGGTTGTGGGACGCACATTCGGGCAAAGAATTGCGTATAATTGAGGGGAATTGGGTAAATTCAATTGTATTCTTTCCCGATGGAAATATAATTGTCTCTGGCCATCGAAACGGCACCGTGAGGCTATGGGATACCCGTTCGGGCAGATGTGTTGCCACTTTTTATACAAAGGCTGGTATCTCATCAGTTGCCGTAACTAGAGATGGTAAGATCGCCGCAGGAGACGAAACTGGCCTCGTTTATATTCTACAAGTTATAAATTACGATTAACTTCTTTTTTGGGGATTGAGCAAGTGCCCGGAATTTCTGAAGATGATGCGATCAGCGCCCGGCTCGCCCGGCTCCGCGCCCGCTCCAAAATGCCCGGCCTCGGTGATGTACGGAAGGATGTATTTTGTCAATGCCAGCACCAGTGGAATCGGCCATCGGGAACGTAAATTCCCGCCCTGGATCAATCCCTGGCGATCGTCCCTTCGTGACCCAGCATCGTGCCCCGGGCTTTTGCCTTGTTAAGGGCGAGCGCATAAAAGGTCGGGTTTGCATGAAAACAACGGAGTCAGAATCATCGGTCTAGAGGCGACCATCCACCCATGAAAATTTCCACTGCCAAGGTTGTCGCCCTGGGTGACAACGAGACTGGCAAGACGGCGATGCTTCGCTGGTTCTTGTCGGGCACACCCGCTTGCTTCGTCGACCATTACACGCCGACGCTGGGCGCGGATTTTTGCATTCTCGAGGTTAAGGTGGATGACGGGGAGTTTCACCTGTATTTCTGGGACTTGAATGGCTGCACCCCGTTCAAGCTGTTGCGGAGATATTATATCCACGGGATGAACGCGTATTTCATCATGTTCGACGTGACACGGCCGGAGACCTTCGAACACGTGCGAGATTGGCACGATGAGGCACGCAAGGTGAATCCAAAGGCGACTGGTCTCTTGATCGGTACGCACATCGACAAGGTACAAGAACGGAAGGTCTCTGAAGAGGCGATTGCCAATGTCGCCCGAGAGCTGGGATACAAGGCAATCACTGTGTCGGCGAAGACGGGGGAGCATTGCCTCGACGCGCTGCGCGAAATCGTAAAAATCCTCGCGCCGCAAGATAACGGCGAGCACGTGGCTTTGGGAAGGAAAGATCTATACAAGGTTGGCCTCGGTAGCAACATACCTTCAAACTTAGGAAATGGCAGCTTCAACAAGATCGCCTCGGCGAAGGTGGCGATTCTCGGCGACAACGAGACCGGCAAGAGCGCGCTGCTGCGATGGATCGATGGAAAGGACTTTATGCCCGATTACAAGCCCACGTTCTGCCTGGACTCCATTATAAAGGACGTGGGCGTGGGAATCACTTGCGCTAGCCTTTTTATCTGGGACTACAATGGCCTCCACTCGATAAGGAACATCCGGGCGACTTAATTGTATGGCATGAAGGTGTTCGCGCTCGTGTTCGACTTGACCCGGCCAGAAAGCCTCGAATCCTTGCGCCTCTGGCATGACGAGATCATTAAGGCGAATCCAAAGGCACGGGGAATCATCGTCGGCACGAAGCTGGACCTGGTGCAAGATCGCAAGGTAACCGGCGCGGCCATCGATGCCATTACCGGCGAGCTCGGGTGCAAGGCATTCCTCGTTTCAGCAAAAACGGGGGAAAACTGCAAGGGTATGATCGAGGAATTGGCGCACATGGTCGTTCAATCGGAAACAAGCGCTCCAAAAACATGAGTCAAGGTCATCCAAGCCTGCATTACCATCACTGCGCGGCTGCTGCTGACGCGGCGTTCCCGCGTACCCTATAACCACCAACACGGTAGGATTCCGTGAGTACCCATGATCGACGAACTTTCACCCGCGACGACGAGCCCGCCAACACATGGTTTCAAGATCGTGTGCATCGGGAGCAACGAGGTCGGCATGACCACGTTAATGCGCCGGTTCTGCCAGGACAGATTCGTGGATGATGGCAAACCGACGCTTGGAACGGATTTATACCTCAAGGAAATTCGCATCGGTAATCAAGTCGTCTTGCTGATCCTTTGGGATCCGGCGTCGCAAGACAGTTTCATGATCCTGCGAAAGTACTACTTCATGTACGCGAGATGCGGTTTACTCTTGTTTGACGTGAACGATCCCCGCAGCCTCGCGGAACTGGAGGCGCGGCGCGATGAGTTCCTGGCTGCGTGTTCCCAAGCCCTGTGCATTATGATCGGCACCAAGCTCGATAGGTTAAAAGGACGCGGGCAAGTTGTGGAGGAGGCGGCGCGGATGGCGTCCAAGTACGGGTACGAGTTGTTCCTCACCTCGGCAAAAACCGGCGAGGGCTGCCACGAGGCGCTAGATGCGATTTTGCGAGCGCTGCTGCAGAAAGAAATCATCGACTGCCGGTTGAGCATCACGAGATAAGATT
>JAUQYW010000601.1 GCA_030587525.1 Candidatus Sigynarchaeota archaeon
CCACCGACCTTGTGGATCACGATCGGTAGTTTTCCCGGGTCTTGATTCTTCTCGCTCGAAGCCTTGGAGGACATGTCTAATTCACGGTCAGTTGAATTCTATAACTAAAACCTTCAGAGGTTTTTGAATTTTATAATTAAAATTAGAACCCGATCAGAAACCGATAGGTTCCTTACCCGCGTTGAAGCCGATAAACATGAAGATCGAGAATATCGTGAGCCCGGGAAACCCTGGAACAAAAAACTCTAGCAAGAAAAACACCCATATGCCCATCAAGTACCAGAAAACCAGCGCCATGCGATGCGCGTAGGGTTTATCCGCTGCCATAAACTTCTGCACGTGTTTCAATGAAAAGTCTATGTTAATGCGTCTATCCCGCCAGAACTTGATCGTGGCGATCGTGATGCCCAGGAACAGCCACAAGAATGGCGTCACTATCATGAGATCGAGCACGATGTGCATGCCGGGCTCGGCGTAGATGGTCCCGAAGATATCGAGCAAGACCCGTGCAACCAGCGTGGCGATCACCACTAGGAAATAGAACTCGATGGCCCGCAAGATTCCCCCGACGAAGTGCTTTTGACTCATGCTCATATCTGAATCCTTGATAGAGGTTGACGCGGTCTGGGTCACTTGCAAGAAACCGCAACCAATCGAGAATCCACAAATCGCATACATCACGAGGACAAGGATAAAAAAAATCGTTACCCACGCTTGTGTCGCGGAAAAAAGTACGGTGAAATCATGCAAAGGGGTCCACGACGCGACGCTGCCCATGCCGAGCAAGAGGCAAGCCGTGAACAGCACGATCGTAGCGATGGCCACGACCACCTTTTGCCGCCGGGCATCGCTCACCCGCTTGAACAGCCGGGAAAAAACGATTATAAGCACGATAACGATGGTAAAAGCGATGATAACATAGATCATGGTCGTTCATACTCTCTTTCGTTTTTTACCTTCATAAATTTGCCCGTGGAAATGGCGCAAGATGCCATCGATGTAAAGCGGGGTGATGCACGACAACGACGTGACGACATCGAATGCCTTGCTTTCCTTTTTTGAAACAGCCTCGCGAGCGATCTTGATGCCGGGAATGCCCGCGTTGCTCGCGGCGAGCATGTCGATCTCGGAATCGCCCACGAACACGGTAGCACGGGAAAATTCGGTGTTAAATTTGCGTTTCATCACGGACTGGATGTGCTGGATGCCCCATGGTTCGGGCTTGGCACGGGACTGATCATATCCTGCAACGTCGAGCGCGAGGACGTAATCGAAAAATTGAATCAGGCCGAAATGCTCGAGCTGGAAACGGGCCAAAATACTTGGGCTATTCGTGTGCACAGCTAGTCTCACGAAGCGCGATTCCTTCAATGAAGCCAAGGTTGCCAAGGCATCAGGAAACAACACGATTTTCTTTGCCTTCACCGCCTCGGATCGGGCATCGAAGTCCAGTCGATCGAAAATCTCCCAGAACTGTCTAGGATCATCGACCCCCCATTCTTTTAGCAGGTTCGCGTGGTCCTTTCCCGCACGCCAGAGGGTGTCCCGCTTCATTTGCGACGGGATCTCGACGTGCATCTCTTGAAACGCCCGGATAAGCAAGCCATCGAAATCGATGGATTCATCCAGCGAGATCAAGGTATTGTCAACATCGAATATCGCCAGATAGGAAATCACGAGATCTTCACCACACGCGCGTAAATTCAAATGCCCCAAACTAATAGAACTAATCATTCCAGTAGCACTAACCAGCCGGATTACGATGTCGAACACGGGCGAAAAAATAAGCAAAGACGCGCTGGACAATGAGCTTTCCGTTTTTGTCCCGAATTTCAACGAAGCCATCTTGTCCATCGTATTCTTTCATATTAACCAGTCGATCCCGTTGCTCCGGTATGATTTCAAGCGTTCTGGCGATTATAAGCAAGCAGGCTATAATTTTAGTGAAGAATTGCTTTCTGGTATGATTTCAGCTATTCTCACGGTCAGCGAAGAGATTGACAAGGAACACAAGAGCTTGCTACGCAAGATCGACCAGACCACATACAACATCCTCGTAACCATGGGAAAAAAGGCTGGTCTCATGCTCATCACGCTAATAAAGGAAGAGAGCGAACAGATCTTGCGGGAATTCAGCAGCTATCTGCTGGCCGAGTTCGAACGCAGATTCAAGGACCTGTTATTCAGCGATGTGAAGAGTTTCGACAAGGACATGTTCCTTGATTTCATTCCGGTTATCGAAAAGATTGCGGAGATCCCGATCGCCATCTCACCGGAACTGCTCGTACATATGCTGCCGGCGATTCGCGCCTTGGCACCGTCGGTCAACGTCGTGATCTGCGACAAGCTCGTCTTCATGCCCATTTTCAAGCAAGTGTCCGACTACATCACGCCGAACGAGCTCCAGCAATTGCGCACATTCTTGAAAGAAATCGTTCTCGGCTCGACGAAATTCCTGGATCTCGTGCAAAAATTCGGTGCCATGGAAACAATCACGCTCAAAACAGCGAAGAAACACATCTACATCGCCAACCTCAACCCGTTTTACGTTATCATCTTCACGCGTGCATCGGTTCCCGAATCGGAGGTCATGAAGCTGCTGGAGACGCTCAACGACGGGGTGCTCAAGGATACCCTAGTGCTCTCGACTCGCCAGAAGGCGTTGTTGTTCCAGGGCATTGATCTCGTGGTGAAGAACGTGCCAGGCTTGGAGCAGGCCGCTCTGCAGAAACAAATCATAAAGGGCTTGAAAGATTTTCAGAAAGAGGATCATATATTGTTCCGGAACATCGAACAATACAACCTTGACGAGAAGAAAAAGATCATCAATTTGCTCTTCGATTTCTTCCTATCACGCTTGTCGCAACACTTCGACACCATCACGGGGCTCCAAGCCAAGCTCAAGGCCCTTTCGGAAAAGTTTTTAGCTATATACATCGCTTCAAATGGTTTGCACGACGCGGGTTCTTGATTCGACGTTCTTCGCCAACCGGAAAAAAAGGAAGGATATTTCTTCCGCCACTCATTTTCGGGAAAACCCGATGGAGCCCAGGAGCTGCCCGAGCCCGAAATATTTTCCCGCGCAGAACGCCACGGGCTTTATCTTGGCCATATCCAGTTTTCCCTTGAGGTCGCCATTCATAGCCACGGCGACGACCTCGCCAAGGAACAAGTGATGGCTCTTGGAAAAGTCCTTGAGTACCTTCACGACCTTACATTCCAGGCTAACCGGGCACTCCTTGATGAGCGGCGCCTTGATTTTACTTGCTTTCACGGCCGTCAGACCCGCTTCCTTGAACTTGTCAATATCCTTGCCGGTGACACGGCCGCAATAATCCATAGCCTTGACTTGATCCTCGGACGGCAGGTTAACGGCGAACTCGCCCGTCTCCGAGATCAACCCGTATGAATACCGGGATGGCCGGATGGCGATGCCGATGATGGGCGGGTCAGACGACAGGATGCCGACCCACGCTAGCGTGATTATGTTGCTTTTTTTCCCGTCTTTCGACGTGCACGACACCATGACCGCGGGAACGGGAAACAAACTAGTGTCAGGTTCGTGGAATGTTTTTTCATTTGCCATTTTTCATTCACTTACGAGTTTTTCTACCGTTTTTACCGTGACCTCAACAGCACCTTGCATAGTTTTCGCGTCGCAGACGGCAGGGGTATCTTTTTTTGAGTGGGTATATTTAGCTGTCTTCATCGTGATGATATCAATGGTTTCGTACCCATGCACCTTGAAAATATAACCATCGGTTGTTCCAAGCAAGGGAATCCAGAATCCATCGACTTGAATGCCAAGATCACGTGCCGCCGATGTAAAAAGGTCGTTCAACCGCTTATTATATGGCTTTCCTTTCGGCAGCCCAAATTTGGCAACATAATTCAAGCCTTGTGCGACCATGTCAAAATTGAACACGAACGTCTTCGCTGGATCCAGCTGCTTGGACTTTCTAAACGCGATTGCCCCATCCATCCCCCATTCTTCAGCCCCGGTTATGAGAAACCAGATATTACAGTTCGCAATCGGTTTTTCCACGTAATGTTCTAGCAATTTCAGCACAATAGCCATACCCGTGGCATTATCGAGGCTTCCAAGGGAGGTTCCCTCGATGCTCTTGTTTACTATGAGAATGACCAGGAATGGCATGTTCGCAATGAAAATGACTATCAACATCGGCCACACCCATGATACTGAAGCGGATGGGGCACCCGCTATTTTCGCGATCGATGAAATGATGAATACCAAGCCCATAACCAAGCTGGCAAAAAGTGCAAGCACGTAGCTCACGGTGCGGACGATTGTGGTAACCTTCTGGGTTTTCGTGTCGTGGTGCGCCATGAAGATGATATTCCTGGATGGTTTTTCACCCTCGTCCTTCGATGGAACTTGGGAATAGATGTTGTAAGTCTGCTGCTGCTTACCCATGGTGGCGAAGGAATCGATCTTGCTTTGCTGCGCGCCGATCGCGAACAATAAGCTGCCGATGATACCGATGATGAAGAAAAGGTTCACCAATGCCCAACCCAGCCATTCGAACACGAGACCCGCTACCAGGCCGCAGAAAATGACGGTCACGACGAGCTTAATAAGTACGTTGGTAGAGAATGTGCTCCACGGCACGGGTTCCGTCACGGGTTCGACGCCGAAAGCTTTGAACTTGTCGAGAAGGTAGGCCTTGCACTTCACCTCGTCATTTTCCGTTCCGGAGAGCCGCGTGTAGGCGAGGTCGTTGATGACTTGCATCATGTCAATTTTTGCCATAACAATGACTTTTTTTCGGAGGTAAAAAAAGTGATCACGCGAAGGTCGAGACGATGAAATAGCATCCGAAACCAAGGAGGAACAGATTCGTCAAGAGGAGGATAACCTTGTATGCCTTCATATTGATCCGTTTCTTGCCCAGGGATACGATGCCCGAGATGAAAGAAAACCAGGTATAGTCTGTCATTATGTGGCCGATATAAAACGTAATGAACACGTCGAAGCTCGAAAAAACGAAAAGATTAAGTGTGGACGATAAACTTATAGCATTGAGGCCGACGCTTGCCCACCATGCCCACCAACCAGCCGATGTTGCGCTTATGACGAACCCGAGCACGAAAGGCCGGAACAAGCTCGGTTCTCTGGCGGTTTCACGTGTATGATCCTGGGTATTTCCGGTTGTAGTGGAACCGAGCATCGAAGCGAATTCTTGCTCGCTTTTTTTGATGGATTTAAGCCCGAGAGTGCCAAAAAATATCAAGGCAGCCCCGCCAATGAGGCTGATGACCAGGATCACCACCGGTATGTTGAAAATGAAGGACGCCCCGAACCAGAGCGCCAACATAAGCGAGATTTCTAGCACCGAGTGCCCCGTTGCGATGGCCGGACCGACGAGCCAGCCGCGGCCACGCTTCACGTTCTTGAGCGTCTCGGTGATAGTCATGGTCGTGACCGGGCCAGGCATCATGGCGCCTGAAAGACCGATGAGAAAGCTCCCGAACAGTACGAGAAAAAATTCTTCAATGGTCATAGCAATCTACGTCATGGATGCTTCGATATCGAGTAATTTCTGCTTGATTTGCAACGACGTGCCGCGGACATCGCCGGAATAGCCGCCAAGCCCTTTTGGTGAGATAACGCGATGGCAGGGGATGATAATGGGGAAAGGATTGCTGCGCATGACGTTCCCAACGGCCCGCGCAGCGCCGGGGGATCCGGCCTGAGTCGCGAGTTCCTTGTACGTGATGGTCTGACCAGCCCTCGTCTTGAGCAGCGCGTCGATAACCTTGCGGCTGAAAGGTGTCTTGAAGGCCGCTGCCATTTTTTCCAAATCCAGCATCGATAGATCTGGTAACAACTTGTGGTTGAGGAAGGCATCGATCGCATCGAACACGCGCTTCGCATCACCGTCCAAGTTTTTTGAATTCTTGCCACGGTCGCATGATGAACAGGCAATGCCGGTGAACCCAGGGAGTATATACGAGATACTCATTACATTGCCGGATCCGGCATCACCAGCAACGCATACCTTCACTCCATCGATGCCAGGGAAGGACATGCACGCCTTCTCGTGCGATGTGCGCGACGTGGCCATGATACGCGAATCAACGACCCCGGTTATTTGTGCATTTCGGTCATGCAAGGTTTCTTTAGACGCCCCGGCAACCATCCGTTATGCCTCGACCGAAGAACATTCATCTCGCCGCTCGCCGCGTGGTGCTCTCGAAGGACGCGGGCGGCCACGCGACGTGGATCGAGCAAATCACCAAGAAAGACGTGGATCCCGCGGCGACGGCGCTGATCATCTGCGACATGTGGGACAAGCACTGGAGCCGGGGTGCGACCGAACGCGTCAACGCCTTGGCACCGCGTATGGATGCCATCGTCTCGGCGTTGAGGAAAAAAGGGATCACGATCATCCACGCGCCGTCCGAAACGCTCGATTTCTACGAGAGCTCGCCCGCCCGCCAGCGTATGGAACGCATTGAACTCATCCAGCCTCCGATTTATATCCCGCCAAGATACCCGCCGCTGCCCATCGACGATTCCGACGGGGGGTCGGACACGAATCAAGACCATTCCGAGAAACCGAACGATCCCGTGTGGAGGCGCCAGCACCCGGCCATCGCGATCGACGAGAACGTGGATTTCATCTCCGACATAGGATACGAGATCTACGCGCTGTTCAAGGAAAAAGGCATCAAGCACGTGCTCTTCGCGGGCGTGCACACGAACATGTGCGTGATGGGCCGGAGCTTCGCCATCAAGCAATTGGTTGGCTGGGGCATCGACGTGATGTTCGTGCGGGACTTGACCGATGCCATGTACAACCCGGCATTACCACCCTATGTGAACCACGACGAGGGCACGCGCCTGGTCGTCGAATACATCGAAAAATTCTTGTGCCCGACCGTCACCAGCGACCAGGTAATGGCGTGAACGGAATAGTGAGGAAGGAACATAAAAAATAAAAAAAGGAGTATTTTTTAAAACGAGAACCCGAGATCGCTGGCCGTGAGGAAGAATAGCGGTATCAAGACGCCGAGAACGATGCAGATGCCGATGATCGACACGATTTTCGCACGGCGGTTGTACTTGTTCTTGCCCTCGGTCTTCTCCGCGCTGAGCGCGAGCCGCCACGTGACGAGGCAGGCGGGCATGAAGAGCAACGAGACCAAGCATGCCCAGGCAAGTTTATGAGCGAGCTTCGAATCTGCAAGGCTTGCATGGGGAATCTCTTTCTCCTCAATGACGTTCAACCATTCCGCGTTGTAGAATCCTCCTTGAACATCGAGCTGGCCTTTCTGGTACCACCGCTTGCGCTGTACTTCCCCTGCTTCGGATTTCCTAGATGGGATGAGGTTGCCCGCGATGGTTCCGATGGCCCATTCAAGCGTTCCGGTGTATTTCACGCGCTCCCAGAGGAGCATGATCCCATGATAGGCGGAAAAAATGATCACGACGAGCAGCAACCCCACGCCCCACGTCATGCCCTGGTAGGGATTCGTGTTGTCGCCGGAATAGCTCGGCCACGCGAGTGCTTGCAGCCCGGTCGCGATGATGATCATACCAGCGACGTAGCGGATGATCCACAGGTACCACTGGTTGTTGTAATTGGTGAACGCGATGAAGCCGAAGCGGCGGACGAACGTCGTTTTCTTCGCGAAGCCCGCGCCATAGCCGCGGAACTCGACCATCCGGATAACGAACATGGTGATCAAGATGGCAGTGCCATTGAGACTCAAGAACTGCCATAACCACGCGAGTGGGAAGGTGAAGGTTTCTGGATAGGTGGTTCTGAGGGGATCAGCACTCAACGGATTGCCCGGATTGTTGTACCAGTGGCGGTGGTACGAGAACCACTCGTACATCTGAATGGCTCGATCCAAGCCATATGGTCCCTGGATGATGGTTATCATAAATAAAATAACACCGATCGTGCCGACGACGAACATGGCCATCCCGACATACATCATTTTCCGGGGAAAGCTCCGGGGAATCTTCTCGCGAGGCTGTGCCATAATGATGCCGATGATGCTCCCGACGAACGAGATGGAAAGGTACGGGGTGAGTGGTTCCATCGGACCAGCAAGTGCGGTGAGAAAAACGCCTTTTAACACGTCGAGGAACGTCGTGTTCGGGTCGAGAAGGTATGGTCGCTGGATCTCTGCACCCGTTGCCATATTCCACGGAAATCCGTTCGTGCCACCATACATCTGGGCAAGCATCCACACCGGCTGGGTGATGGCGACGACTATCACGGCCATCACGGCGTACGCGATGATTTGCTTCTTGACATTCTTCCATGCGCCGTTACGAGATAGGATGCCTTGCACGATCCCGTTGATGAGAACGCACCACGCGATCGTGTGGATTGTCTCGAAGTGAAAGCTCCGGGAAAATATGTCGCGCAAATAATCAGGGCTCGCGGGATGGTTCAAGTTCAGCATCAAATCGCCGAATGCCCCGAGGTATCCGATGGTCCCTTCGACGAGGTATGCAAAGACGATGAGTATTATACCACCGACCACTTGCCGCAGAACCAGGTCATCGACGGATTTTCCGGCTTGCAATCGCTTGTACATGCTTATCATATTCCCGATCGCCGACACGAGCAAGAAAAAGCCGGCAAGGCCGCCAAGATATTCAAACACGACGAGAGCCACGAGATTGATGAGGGCCATCCTGTTGGGATCGGCTAAAATTGCACCAAAATCGAGGAACCAGCTGAGCGTGTGCAAGAGAATCATGATGACGATGGCGGTTCCCCTGAGAAAATCGATGCTAGCAAATCTTTTCATGAAATAGCACCTTTTTGATGAATCATAAGAGAAGCGCGGATAAAGACCACGCCTTAACGGATCCGCAACTACGAGGCCATATAAACGTGCAGACTATCTTGCATAACCAGGACTACGTCCGGGCTTATGGGAACCAAGAAAAACGGCGAAAAAAGAAAAAACGTGCGAGAGCAGCAATAAACCTTCCAGCCAAGGATGCGGGTCGGGTATATCAAACCTGGCTGGTTCGTGACTGCCGAATAGCCATCAATTCCGCTATCTCGGCTTCAACTCCCGTGTCGTCGATCTTGAACTTGTTGTGGAGGGGGCTGATCTTGGTGATTACCTTGGACAATTTCACGATGATGTTCACGAGAAACTTGGAAGGTCCGGACATTGCTGCAGCTTGTTCCGCGACTTTTATCGTGCCGTTGTCCCAGCCGCCGAAAAACGAGTAGACCGGGAAGTAGATGAAGAATGGCCCCGTGAAGATGCCGATCACGATGCCGATGACCGCCGCGGGCACTTTGCCGACGACGTCCGCGAGCACAGGGTACAAATACGTCACCATCAATTGGATGTAGATTGCCTCGACCACGGCGGCGATGGTGGGCGCGACGAACGTCTGCCACAAGCTGATCGTGCGGGTCCTGAAAAACTTGATGTTGAACAAAATCAAGCCAACGATCCACTTGACGCTCCAGCCGATGCCTTGCGACAAGACGAGCGCCAGCCAGCCAATGGGAAACCACACGATGAACGCGTACAGCAAGAACACGCGGACGGCTTGCTCGATGGTGATGAGGATGATGTTGTATTCCGCCTTGCCCGCCGCCGTGAAGATCGTGTCGTGGAGCCCCTGGAACATGTCGCAAATCTTGAAAAAGATGGCCACTTGAATGATAGACGCCGTGAGGAAGAAATTCGAGCCGGCGATGATGCCAAGCATGGTCGCCCCGCCGAACAGCAAGCCGACCATGAAGAAGCCCATGGCGGTCGTCCAGCGGTATGCGGAGGCGATGTAATAGGCGGTGAGCTTTTTCTTGCCATTTAGATATGCCTCCGAGATCGAGGGACCGATTTGGATGGAAAACGTCGTTACCATTTGCGATAACATGGTGCCGAGATTAACCATACCCATGATCGCCGCGTAGTTGTCCATCTTGAGCGTGATGATCAAGATGGCGAAGAAATTGGCCACGGGATAAATGAGGCCAGGTGTCATCGCCCGGAGGCCATAGGATAGCGATTTCTTGACAACGACCCGGTCAAACTCGGCTCGAAACAAGTCGCGAACTTTCAGCGACGGGTCAATTTGCCGCAACACCTCGGCAAGCCAGTGCCCGCTCAAGATCGCCGAGCAGAACTCGCGGAGGTAGATACCGATGATCGAGCCCGCCGTGGCGCCCATGATCTCGCCGATGGCCGGAACCATATTGCCGATGAATCGGCCGATCAAAATGAAGATGATGCGGAGGATGTTCTCGAAGACCTGGATCTGGATAAAACTGACGAGTCTTGCCTTGTGATAGCGCTGGAATGCTTCGAGGGCACCGTTGAAGACCCAGAGACAGCCCGGATACTGGACTGTCGAGTAAATCGTGATGAACCAGGCGAGGTAAATGAGATGGTCTGCGCCGTTCATATGCAAGAACGTGGCCCAAATAGAAATCGCCGTTGTTTGCCCTAAACCAGAGATCATTTGATACCAGATGAAAAATTGGATATATTTCAATGCTTCACGAGGACTCTTGATACTCTCCTCAGCAACGTAACGTGACAGCGACGCGCCGATGCCAAGGTCGAGGAGCGTGAAGACGAGCCCGAACAGGTTTGACACCGTGTCCTGGTAACCCATTGCAGAAGGAAACGGGAAGATAATGTTGGGTATGAACCATACGGCGAACATAACGCCAAAGCCTGCTGCGATAATGACAAAAAGGATGTTGTACATCAACCCCCCTAGCGGGCGATGAAATCCGACTTGTTGCCACGATTCTTCAGTTTTTTTCGCGGACGGTGCTCGATGCTCGGTCCCTGGCGTTTTTTCTGTCATGAAACAACCTTCTATTTGCAAATGCCCTCGAGAAACAAAAAGCTTGATACCGCAAACACCGGGAAATGGTGGGAAAAAAGGAGGAAATGGCTCCACGTACTTCGTTCTCAAGCCGGGATGGTGAAGTTCCCCAGCACCGTGCCGTTGGTGAAGCGCGCGAGCACGTGTAAATTGACGGGAGAAACGTCAACCCGCACGAACGCGGTATCGCAAGGAGTACCCGTGAAATGGCTGTTCGGATTGCCACCCAGGCCGATGGTCATGTATTTCGTGCCGTTCGCTGTCACGAGCCGGTATTCATGTTGGTGACCGGCGATCACGAGGTCGATGCCATACTGAACCGAAAGGCGTGCCATGTCTAGCTTGATCTCGGGTAAATTACGAGGCGGGGGGTGCATGAAGACCATCTTGTACGTGTCGCCCGAGTGCGCGGCGAGATCCGCTTCCAGCCACGCGAGCTGCTCGGCCGTGAAGTTTGATGCCCAGTCGTGGTTGACGAGATAAGGATCGAGCACGATGAAATGCGCCAGTCCGTAGTTGAACGAGTAATAGAAGTGCCCGTCTCCTTGTTGCGTGTATGGGTAGAATTGTTTCACGACGGTCTTGTCCGGATCACCGGCCCGCTCGTGGTTCCCGAAGGCGATTTGCAGCGAGCGGTTCACCGACCAGTCAGCGAACGACGTGTCCTTGAACCAGGTTTCCCAGCCAAGGAAATCATAGGCCTGGGACGTGAGATCGCCGCAGAAAAACGAGAACGCGGGATCGATGCCATCCGTGGCCATCAAGGCAGACATGCCCTCGACGATGTTGGGCTGTACGAATGAGATGGTGATGTCGGTGTTCGTGCGGTGGTCGGCCCACGCGGTGAACGTGTAATTGAATGCGCCAGATGGCGCCGTCGTGAATTGCTTCACGGGGAAGCCAAACACCTGGTAATAATAGGTTGTGTTCGCTGCCAAGCCCGTCAACGCGACGTGGTGGAAACGCGTGCTACCGGACACCGAGAACGTGCCGTTCAAGTTGCCACGGGACATACCGTAGCGGACGACGGAGTCCCCGGGAAATGTCGTGACCCACGACGCCGTGATGGCACTCGACGGGTCTTGGCCTGTCGCCCACGTTAAACGGGGGCCGGCCGTGAAATATTGGGATGTGAACTTCGGCACCGTGAAATAAAGCCCTACGATACCCGCGCCCGTCACGACGCAGAGCCAGAAGATGACCGGCACGCGGACGGCCATGTGTATCGATTTTCGTTTCACGAGCAACCTCGTCATAAATGCAAACAAGGCAATGGTTCCTCCAACGACTAACAGGTAATATCCCACGTAGGGAATGACATCCTCCTTGAACACGATGGCAAGCAATATTCCCGCGATGATGCCCTGGGCAACGCAGCCCCACATGAAGCATAGGGCAACGATCTTCGCATATTTCTCGTTCAATATCTGTCGTGGCATTTCATGAATCATCTGGATGGCATATGACTTTCGTCTTTGTCTAATACAATGCCCGATAGAAGGACGGGACATAAAAAGCAATGTGCTATAAAAATAAATCGTCGCTTCGGCGCCGGAAACCGCTCCGAATCTCGAAACCACCCCCCCTCGATGCCGAGCTTCCATTCACGAGCCATTGGTGGCGTGGTTTAGATAGCCCGGGGCATTCTCACAGCCTATATATAGTGCTTTCGCATCTTCACTATACCGAAGGTTTCGAGGCTTGCACGATCATGGTTTCAGTCGAGCTGCTCGTCGACGATGTCCGAACGTGGAACAAAAACGCCGACGTCCTTGATTTCACGGCAAAGATCCAAGTCATCGTGAAAGGTAACATGTTGCCCGCGAAATATTTTCAAGCTGGCTTGGAAGTCAACTTGTATGAAACTACGTTCGAGCTGCTCGACTTGCTGGGAAACCTGGTGAAGGTATTCAAGGTTAAAAAGGGAGCTAACGATTCTGTATTTCAAGCAGAGCTTTGCTACACCGGAAACTTTCTCATGGTGCAAGCGGTCGATGGAATGGCCACTAAGGTTGCCGTGCGATTCAATCCGGCGACCGTCGACGACGAGGCACTGCTCGCGGGAAGTCCCGATTTCCAAGAACAATCGACTTTTTCGGGCTTGGCCACGGAGATCGTCCAGTTCGCCATCTCGGTCTACGAGGCTATGGTCGATTTCAACCCGGCGCTCGAGCCGAGCCTTGTTGACTTGCAAACAACCATTTTCGATTATCAAGACCAACTTGACAAGGATTTCGGCATCAAGGTGCTACCCCCGGCAGAAGAGAAATGATGTGCATCGATCTCGCCACTTATTGCGTGAAATGCTTGTCCTTTTAATATACTAGATGCGATTTGTTCATTGCATTTTCGACTCGCTCTCTCGAACATGCACCTTCAATGAGGTGGACTTTAATGGAAAAGAGACCGAAAGACATTTTACGCTTGGTACTCACGGCGGGAATAGCAACGGGCATGATCGTGGCACTTTCAGTGCCGCTCGGCTCCAGCATCCCCGCCATCGGTAACTTGCTCAATCCGGTCGGTGGCGTGTGGAGCATCGACCACAAGACGCAAGCGATCATGAACGTGGACTTGCCATTCCTTCGCGGGTCGGTGACTGTCGTGAAGGACCTCTACGGCGTACCGCACATCTACGCGCAGTATGAATCCGACGCCATCGCCGTGCTGGGTTACTTGCACGCGAAGGACCGGCTGGTCCAGCTAGAAATGACGCGCCGGCAAGCAGCAGGGTTGCTTTCCGAAATTGCGGGACCCACCGCGCTCGCAACCGACAAGCTATTTCGCAACATCAGGCTTCGGTCGGCGGGTGAGAACTTGTCCCAGCACGTCGAAGCAACGAACGCGAGCTTTGCAGGAATGCTAAAGAATTACACGGCGGGCATCAACTATGCCATCGACACGACGGCAGATCTTCCGCTCGAATTCCACTTGCTCGGCATCACGCCGACGAAATGGAATCTCGATGATCTCTTCACCGTAGAGAAAATTATGGACAAGATGCTCACGTTTGGCGATGACGACGTCCAGCGCACGATCTTGCGAAAGGCACTCACCGATGCCGGTTATCCGACGGCGATGGACGAGTTGTATCCCCGGGTCGCTCCCTTCGAGAAACCGATCACGGTGGATTACGGCCATTATCCCGACGAGCACTTGATCGCGCCGTTCGAAACCGATCCCGTGTCGAGCAATCTTGCCGCACTCGTTACTTGGATGCAAGAAGTTGATGAAAATGCCCCGATCCCGACGCGCGAGGGCTTTGGATCGAACAACTGGGTGGTCAATTCCACGAGATCGGCCACGGGGAAGCCAATTCTCTGCAATGACATGCACCTGGAATGGAGCTTGCCCATGATCTGGTACGAGGCACACCTGGTCGCCGCGGACACCGGCCTTGACGTGCAAGGCTTCACGCTTGTCGGGACGCCGTTCATCATCGTCGGCCACAATCAGAACATCGCATGGGGCATGACGAATGCTGGCGCTGACCACATCGACTGGTACCAGTACAACGAGAATGGCACGCATTACCTTTACAACGGGTCGTGGCTTCCTTACGAGACGACCACGGAATACATCCCGGTCAAGGGACAAGGGCTCGTGCCTTTCACAATCAAGAGCACGATTCACGGCCCAGTCATGGACCCGGGCAATCTCCCTTACACGACCGGATCGTCCGTGGCGTTCAAGTGGGTCGCCATCACGAATTACACGACGACTTACGAGGCCATTTATGGGTTCGATCACGCGACGAACATGAGCGAGTTCAACGCGGCGCTGGCAAAGTTTTCCATCCCGAGCCAGAATATCGTGTACGCGGACCGATTCGGAAACATCTCGATCCGCTGCTCGGGCTGGGTGCCGATTCGGCACGGCATCACGAGCACCTCGAACGAGTGCCGGTTCCTCCTTAACGGGTCCGCGGGAGAGCACGAGTGGACGGCAGATTTCATCCCCTTCGCTGATTGGCCCCATTCGGAGAATCCCGATCAAGGCTATCTCGCGTCGGCGAATCAACTGTCTACCGGGCCATCATATGCCTATTATTACCAGGATAGCATGGACACGGGTTACCGTGGTAGGCGGATCAATGACTTACTTGCAGCGAACTCGAACGTGAGTGTCGATGACATGGCGCGGATCCAGAACGATGTCTACGACAAGATCGCCGAGTGGTTCGTACCGGAAGTTCTCAGTGTCTTTAATAATGACACGGAGTTCCCTGCTTTCCAAAAGACAACCTTGATCAACGATTCCATAGCCATTTTGCAAGCATGGGACAGCAGTGCCGATAAATGCCAGATGTATGCGAATTTATCGGCACCGACAATTTACCGGGCGATCTTAATTGCATTCCAGGAAAAGACCTACGACGAATTTGCTTCCTTCTCGAACGAGGCATTTTTCGGGTACCCGCAAGCTAGCGTGCTCGAGAACTTGACGCTCAATGCTAAGGACTCCTCATGGTTCGACAATGTGAGCACCGAGAGCATCGACGAAAATTGTTCGGATATCATCCGTGAGACGATCAAGGAGGCGATCTCGTGGCTTTCGACGAACACGTCGTTTGCTGGCACGGGTCCAGATGCATGGTTGTACGGGCAAGCGCATCACGTTTACTGGCACCACTTGACCTACCTTAGCGCGTTGAGCGCCGGCCCCTACGAGGCGAGTGGCTCGGGCATCACTGTGAATCCATCGAGCGCAGGTCTTTTCGGCAACGCGATGGGCGGCCCCTCGGAGCGCATGATCATCGACTTCTCGCATGCCGGGTCCTCGTACTTCAACACGTCCCGCATCGTCATTCCCGGCGGCAGCAACGGCGACCCTGTTTCCCCGCACTACACCGACGAGTTGCAGCTGTTCTTGAACGGCCAATACCACCCGCTCTACTACTACCCGTCCTTTGCGACCTTCCCGATCGAGAGTGCCGAGTCGCGGTGGGATTTCATATGAGAGGTGCAGACACATGTTAACACGTAAAGGCACGGAACAAGCACAATCGATCACCAAGAAGTTCGGGTTCTTGCTCGCTATCCTGGTCTCATACGGCGCTATATTGCTTGCCTTGACGAGGATCTGGCAGCTTTGCATTATCCCACCCGCGATCGCGGGCCTACTCTTCATTCCGGAACGGGCACGGCTTGCCTGGTGGAGCGGTTTTATCGGCGTGGCGCTAGCGTGGCTCACGATCGTGCTCTATTTCGTGGCGACGCAACCTGCCATGCAAGTCGCCGACATGCTCATGCAGATCATCATTGGCAGGCCCGGACTCGGCATCATCGGGCTCGTGCTCACGATCATCATCGGGGCGTGCCTGGGCGGGTTCGGTGGTCTCATCGGCTTCGCAATCCAGACATTGCTGGTAAAGGAAGGATCCAAGCCAGAACGACCTCTGTAAACGCAACACGTGCATGGCTCTAAGCACGTTGCGTTGTTATTCCTTTTTTTCTCCATTTGTAAGATTCACCTAGCGTTGCCCGGCATGTGCTGCGCGCAACAGCGACTTTTCACGGCTAGCACTAGAGTTTTATAAGCCAAAAATCCAACGTTCTACTATAAAACAATACTTTCGACAGAGATGCCGTTCATGAGCGGACGCCAAACATACAAGGACGATTCCATCACGATCTTCCACATAGATAACCCTCCTTACAAGGTTATCGTGTTGGGTGATGCCGAGGTCGGAAAAACATCGCTGGTTCGAACACACACCAAAGCCAAGTTCGATTCTGCGTATCACACGACCGTCGGTGTAAACATTGCCAAGGAAACGCTGAAAGCGAACGGGAAAGACATTGGATTGCTCATATGGGATATAGCGGGCCAGGGGCAGTTCTACATGCTACACAAGGCATATTTTCAAGGAGCCAGTGGGATTGTTTTTGTTTTTGACCTAACACGAAGCGCCACGCTGTCCAACATCAAGAACATCTGGTGGAAGCAGTGCACGGATTACGGCGTCGGCAGCGTGCCCGCGGTCTTGGTCGGGAACAAGTCCGATCTCAAGACGCAGATCCAGGTCATCAAGCCCGCGGCGCTCAACATGGCGAAGACCCTAGGCGATATTCCCTATTTCGAGACATCGGCAAAAACCGGCGACGCGGTCGATGTGGCGTTCGTCAAGCTTTGCGAGCTCATGCAAGCTGCATATGAATGAAATTGACCTATCCCTTTTTTTGTTGCAGAAAAAAGCAGAGAATTGATTCTTAGGAGAGATTTTACCTATATTCTCAACAAAGGGTATTGCCCGACCAGGTCCTTCAGTTTCCTCGTGATATAGGCCTTTGTTTGCTTGTCCGTGCATGATATTTCCATATACACGATTTCCCCGAGGATCTCTTCGATATGTCGTTCGTCAGCGATAAGCTCGATCTCCTTCAAGTAGAAACGAAGGTTCCGGCGTAAATCTTTCGCGAGTTCGAGCTCGTAATCGAGCTGTCCATCGATCCGTGTGTTCTCGGTCATTAAAGCGACCATCCGCGCGATGTAGATATTTCCAAGCTCTCTATTGAGGCACGATTTTTTATAGGTATCTCGTTACTTTGTTTCGGGAATCACGCCGTGAATTCCCATTTGCTAACGTACAAATAGGGGTCTCTGCATCGATCAAGTGAAGACACGCGCTTCGACGTGCTGATCATGGACGCGACCACCTCCCGATGCCGGCGACCCATTGCCGCGCTGGTCTTGCTCGCGATCGCGGGCATACTCGTTCTAACACCAGTCCCTGCCTGCCCCAGCACTCGAACCTTCGTGAGCCTGGCCCCGTCGGCGGTCGAGGATGATTTAGATGCTGCGTGGACAAGGCTCGCCGGTTTCTTGGCTATCGTTCAAGATGCGGAAGGGCTCGTTCCTCCCGCGAGCATCGCGGCCATCGTGGACGATTTGAACGCTGCCCTCGATTTTCTCGAGCAAGCAAACGCGTCGTTGAACCAGGGACTGCCCGTCCAGGCATCGGCCAGCATCGCCCAAGCAATCGCGATCATGGATAGCCTGGAACCATCCGTGGTGTCTTTGCAAGCCTATGCGGTCGCGACCAGGCAAACAATGCTCGGGTGGTTGATCTTCGCGATCGTGGCCGCATGTATCGGGATTGTCGTCCTGTTGCTCTTGAAGCGAAGGCACGATAGGAAGAAGCTCCAGGCCTTCCTCGATGCCGAGATCGATTATTCCAAGCTCGATTCGAGTTCCGAAAAAAAATAGGCACGATAACCTTCATTCACCGAGGATCTCTTGCATCAACGCCAGTGTCTCTTGTGCTTCTTCGGGATCGATGCGCTGGATGGCACAGCCCGCGTGGATGATGACATAATCCCCATTTTGCACTTGATCATTAACCAGGGCAATCGACACGTTGCGTTTCACGCCGCCATAATCGACCGTGGCGCGATCACCATCAATCGACAGAATTTTGACCGGGACTGCAATGCACATTATAATTTTACCCGAGTTCAAGGAAACCATCCCCGATAAAAAAACTTGGCGCGACCTTTTTATTGCTCCGCGGCGAGCTTGCATTCACGCGCCACGACGGGCTCGTTACCGTAACGGCACGCCTTCGACCGTGGATGGAGGCTTTGCATGCTGGAATCCCTAGAACCCAAGTTGCTCGACATCATCAATCGCTACTTCCCCGACTCGCTGTCCCATGGCAAATTCCACGTTCTACGCGTGGTCATGCTCAGCAAGCGCCTCCAGGCCGAGGTGGCCAAGCACCACGGGCAAGAAGCCGATCTCGATATCCTCGTGGCGGCAGCATACTTGCACGACATCGGCAGACTTGACAACGTGAAGCCGCTCGTGGACGCGGAGCCACCCTTGGACCTACCGCACGCCAGCCGGTCTGCCGCGCTCGCTCGCGAGATCTTGAGCAAAGAACCACGCTTCCCGGCCACCAAGATCCCCGCGGTCGAAAAAACCATCATCGCCCACAGTTTCTCGAAGGGCGAGATACCAGCCACGATCGAGGAGAAGATCCTGTCGGATGCCGACAAGCTCGACACGATCGGTGCCCAGGGCATCATCCGCACGATCGCGTACTCGGTCGAGCACGGTCGCTCGATCCAGGATACACTGGACCATTTCAACGACAAGATCTTGAAGCTCAAGGACTTGCTATACACGGCCCCGGCAAAAAAGATGGCGATCGAGAAGCACGCGATCGTCGAGAAGTTTGTCAAGGACCTGGCTCAAGATTTGCGCGATGTTGTCAATCTCGCGGCGACGAGCTCAAGGTAAGACTTGCGTTCCGACGCATCCCGCCCGATGCCGAGCTTCTGGAGAAACGCGAACAGCTTTTCCCGCGTCGCGTCCAGCATTGCCGGGTTCTCGGCGACGATCTCGACCTCCATGTATGGATCATCGAGGTGCTGCACCTTATCGAGCATGATCGAGATGTCCTCGAAGTGGTAGCTCTTTCGTTCCTTGATCAGCGCGATCAGCTCCTTGAAGCCCGCTGCCTTGAGGATCGCCCGAACTTTCTGCCCGTCATCCACGCCGACGTCGATCTCCACGCGCGTCTTGGTCGTCGCATCAACCTTGGGACCCTTGTACGTGAGAAAATGTCGTTCGATGTGCTTGGTCAAGTCTCGTGACACGCGTAACCGCAAGGCCTCGTCTGTTCTGGCAAACGATCCGGCCTTTTCAGGCTTGTCAAAGTAATAATCCTCGTGGACGAGATCGCAATCGAATTTTGCCCCGAGCTTTTCGAGGGCGCTAGCCATCGCTTCGATCGAGAGGATCTTGACCTTGATCTCGATCTCCAAGGCATTCTCGCCATGCTTCTCGTTTTTTTTCGCCATAATTATCCGGTAAAAAAGGGGAGGTTTTTAAAATAGCTTTATTGAATGATGTAGGACTCGCTACTCTAATCTAGAGAAAACGTGAGCACCCGTGTCGCAGATCTACCGCATCATGAAGAACGAGCAATACCAGCCTTACATGGTCGAACGCTATATCCTCATGTTCGGGGAAGAAAAAACGCTGGAATTGCTGCGCTCCTTCCAGAAACCGCCAGTACCGAGCATCAATGTCAACACGTGCAACATCAGCATCAAGGCATTGAAGGAACGCTTGGAAGCGAAGCATTTTCACCTGGAGCCGGTGCCATGGTGCAGTACAGGGTTTTGGATCTACGATGCTCATGAATATGAAAAGAAAATGAACCCGGGCATGGTCAGCCAGTTTCAATTTTCCCCGGGAGCCACGCACGAGTACCTCCAAGGCATGTACTCGATGCAGGGCGCGAGCAGCATGCTCCCTCCGGTGCTCCTGGACCCGAAACCAGACGATGATGTGCTCGACATGGCCGCTGCACCCGGTACAAAGTTCGTCCAGATGGGACAGATGATGAAGAACCGGGGCGTGCTCGTGGGCGTCGAACGCTCACTCGATCGCGTCCCCGCGTTGAAGGCAAACGTGCAGCGTTGCGGCGTCACGAATTCAATCTTGATATGCAATGACTCACGCCACATCGGCGAGCAATTCAATGGTTTTGGAAAGATCTTGCTCGACGCGCCGTGCACGGGAGAGGGCCTCATCGGTTCCGACCCGACCCGCAAGAATTCCCGCAGCGTGGGCGACATCCAGACTATGAGGGACATCCAGGTCCAGTTGCTGGAAAACGCGGTAGCGCTGCTCAAGCCGTCCGGGCGCATGGTGTATTCAACGTGCAGCCTCGCGCCGGAAGAGAACGAATTTGTCATTGATAAGGTAATCCAGAATCACAAGAACCTCGCTGTCGTGGAACCGCCCAAGGAGATCGCGAAGCACTTCGACCAAGGCTTGGTACAAACGATGGGGGCAAAGTTCGACCCGTCGCTCAAGAACGCGATTCGGGTCTACCCCTACCACCATCCCACGCGTCCTGAAGGATTCTTTGCCGCTATCATTGAAAAAATGGAAAAAATATGAACGTGGTGTCTCACATGGGAAAAAAATTCGTGAAACGTGTGCCGCGTGCTGTGAGGGAACCCGAACCAGGTTTTGATAATGATCCCGGTGCCCGCAAACAGAAAGCATATCAAAAAGCATCCAGGCAAGCCGAGCAGGAATTCGATGGTGAGATGGACAACGTTGACCAGGAACAACCGGAACGGGAATCGCACTGGATCGATTTTGCGGCGAAAGAACAGAAGGATATTGTGCACGAGGAATTGAATCAATTCGGGAATGGAGACGAGCCGTGGCAAGTTCTCGTGGTGAAAGGTGATAACAACATTTTCTTGTACAGCAAGGGTTCCAACACGAGCATCTATCTCATGCCACGCGAGGCGAAGGACCGGTTCAAGCCGCTCATGGGAAACCCGGGACTCCGGTATTTTGGTCTGTATCTGGGAAATTTCAAGGGTGACCAGTTCAATCTCTCCCTCGAGGGTGCGACTGAGCTCGCTAAGTCGGGCGCAGCCCGGAAAAACTGGGTCAAGCTCAACGACGAGGGCGAGAAATCGTTTCTCTACGGGCAAGACATCAAGAAAGCGGATCTCCACTCGGTATGCGAGCGGGGTATCACGCATAACCGGGGCATCTGCCTGGTGCTGAACGCCCTGGGCGAATGCATTGGCATCGGGAAATTGGAAGCCCGGGATCCAACGTTCAAAAAAGTTTCGGATGAAGAGATCCTCGTCAAGAACGTGGTCGACCGCGGCGTCTACCTGCGCAATCAAAATCGATTATAAGAAAATCCTTGGCGGCATTTCCATACATTAAAACGACGCCACGAATTTTTTCACCTATATTTAAAGGTGACAGCAGTCATGTCAGAAAAATCTATCCAGAATGACGATGTCGTGCGCATCCACCTCGTCGGCCGGGTAAATTCCTTCATGGGTCCCGTTTTTCAAGTCACCGAGGAGGCTGTTGCCAAGGCAGAGGGCGTGGCTGAAGACGACAAGCATGCCCATTATGAACCAAAGCTCGTCATCGTCGGTAAAAAGCAAGTCATCGATGGTGTCGACGAAGCTCTCGTGGGCATGAAGGTGGGCGAGGAAAAGAACGTCGAGATCCCCGCCGAAAAAGCATTCGGCAAGTCGGATCCGAAGAAAAAACGCATCATGTCGTTCCGGGAGTTCAAGGTGAAGTTCAAGAAGGCCCCGCGGCTCGGCGATACGGTCGAGTTGCAGCAGTCCCGGGAACAAGCCCGCATCACAAGAATCGATCAAGGCAAGATCTTCCTCGACACGAATCATATGCTGGCGGACCGCACGGTCTTTTACACGGTCAAGGTGATCGAAAAGATCGAGGGCGAGGACGCGAGGCTCAACGCGCTGATCGAGCAGCGTATGCCCGGCATCCCCACATCCGAGTTCAAGCTCAACAAAGCCGGGAACGTGCTGGAAATCACGCTGCCCTCCCAGGTCATGTTCTTCCAGCAATCCGGTTTCATGCAATACCTTCTTGCCATGGAGATCCAGAAGGATTTCCCCCAGTTCGAGAAGATCAGGTATATTATGGAAATAGAGAAGCCCAAGATGCCCGAAAAGCCCATCGAACCTGCCCCGGCGGAAAAGAAAGAAGAGAAACCCGCTGGAACCGTAGAGACAGCTGCAAAGCCCGCGGATGCACCGGCAGATGATGCGACCGAGGGAAAGAAGGGAAAAAAGGGATCCAAGAAGTCAAAGAAGTCGGATGATGCCGAGGTTCCCGCCACGGAAGCCAAGGATGAAAAGAAATAAGATTTGCCGTTATACTTCCTCCTACTTTTCTATACCATCTCTTTTTCTTGCATAACCAAGTGTTTCACCAGATCGCGATCAAGTTATCGCAAGAGCCATTCTCGCACCTTCATATCGTGCTTCATCGGTTCCTTGTTCTTGAATGCCGCGATCTTCGTGATATTAGGAACTGCCGCGTTTATATTAGCGGCGATACCGATCGTAAAAGATTCGGACTTGCTCGATCCAACGCCACATACAATTCGGGGACAAACCGCTTAATAATACGATTTCTTTTCTTATCTTGTTATTCCAAGAAATTACGACCAGGTATGAATCGCCATCACCAGCTTTTTTAGTCTCGGTGTAGCAAGGTGGAATCATGGACGTGCAAGTGAAATATTTCGAGAGCCCCGGCGACCATGCAAAGGACGTGTTTGATCACGTGAAATCCATCGTCGATGCTCGCGGCATCAAGGACATCGTCGTTGCATCGACGCGAGGCGAGACGGGGTTGCGGGCATGCAACGTGTTTGACCCGGCGAAATACAACGTCACGATCGTGACACATAGCCAGGGATTCATCACCAAGAACCAGCAAGAATTCCGGGATGATAACAAGAAGGCTATAATTGCCAAGGGCGGAAAGATCCTCACGGGCACCCACGCGTTCAGCGGCGTCGAGACCGGCATCAGCAAGAAATTGGCGCCCGGGAATGTCCTATTTCCTGTCGAGGTGTTTGCGCGCATCGTGCGACTCGTCATAGGCGACGGGATCAAGGTGTGCATGGAGATCGCGGTTATGGCTGCGGACGCGGGTCTCGTGCGTGTTGATAAGGATGTTCTCTGCATCGCGGGGACCGGCACGAGCGCGGATACGGCTTGCATCATCAAGCCAGCATATTCCCGGGATTTCACGGAACTGCGGCTCAAGCAAATCCTTTGCAAGCCCGAGTGATGAACATGGTGAGGTCCGCATCCATCTGGTTGCTCAGCCGCGATACCTTGCGCGACGAGAAAGCGGCGCTCGACCAGCGAAAAGCCAACATCACCTACTTGGACTGGAACGACGTGGATACTCCCGTGGAAAACCCCCCTGCAGTGGCACGGTGGATGATGGTGCCCGAGCACATGGTCTTCCAGCTATCTTTCATGGAGGAGCTGGAACGGGCAGGGACCAGGGTGGTCAACACGCCCCGCGCCGTTCAAACTTGCGACAAGGCAACCATAGTGTTTCTCTGGCAACGACACTTGAAACCCGTGATCGATATGCCGCCCACGATTATGACAGGGAACATCAACCACGCTACGCGATTTATTGATTCACACGACGACGCGATCCTCAAGCCTATCGATGGGCAAGGCGGGAAAGGGGTAAAAACATTGATCGCGGGGAATGCCGGCAACACGGCCATATTGCACGACCAGCTCGCGGTGCAAGGGATCTTGTTCGTGCAGCAGCGCATCAAGACCCATCACGAGATACGGACGCTGATGGTGGGCGACGAGGTGGTGGCACAGTATGCCCGGTACAACGAGGCAGGATTGCACAATCTCGCGTCGGGCGGGAATATATTGCCGTTAACCGATCCTCGCGTGCGATTATCGGATGATCATGCAATGATGTTCAAAAAAATGGCAAAGAAGATCAAGACCTTTACCGGGCTCGATATACTCGCGCTGGATGTCATGATCGATGAAGCAAAAAAGCCGTGGCTGCTGGAGTGGAACCCGTTTTTCGCCTACGGGCAGACCAAGATGTTGGGAATCGACATCGCGTCGAAAATCGCCGATTTCACCATTGCCTTATCGCATAACTAAATAAATCTTAATTGCCATTTATTATATAATTGTGCAATCCCGGGATGAACAAGCAACATGAGCGAGAGAAGCTTAGAGAACTTCTTGAAGAAACTCGAAGACGAAAAAAAAGAAGTCGATAACAAGGAAGAGAATAAGCTAGCGATTTTACAAGGCGTTGTCGAAAAGATTTTAAATTACGTGTTTTCGTCAATGGAAATGACGAGCAATCGCATCGTCAATCTCGAATCGGGCATCGGAAACATCACGAGCTATCTCTCGCAGCAATTGAACGACTTGACCGGGCGATTGCGGCAGTTGCCGGGCATGCAAGGATTGAAGGATATCCAGGTGCCCGCGGTTGACTTGGCAGCGAACCCAGCAACCACGGGCAACTTGTTTTTCCAGAACCTCGCCCAGTTCATCGCGCAGAAAGCCGTGGAGCTCCAGACAATTCGCTCGCAGCAACCGAGTGCCAAGCCGACGGAGATCACCGAGGAGGAGGCGGAGGTTGCCGAGCCAGATGAATTTTCTGGTGGCTTAAACGAGGAATTCTTGCAAAAAACAAAGGAACTCGAGGCCAGGGAGAAATATCTCTCCAAGCTATCCGAACAACTCGCTTCCAAGGAGCAATTGCTACAAGAACGGGAAAACACCATCGAAATCCTCGAAACAGGCATGCAAGACAAGCTGAAACTCTCCGCTGCTATGAAAATGGTGAGCCAGGACAAGAAGGGAGAGAAGGGCGAGAAAACAGGGGAAACCAGCGATGAACTCGCCGAGCTGTCCAAGCTTTCCGAGTCGATCATCCAAGGCGACAAGCCCGACGACTCCACGCAAGGTGACGAGAATGGCGTGGACGAGGAAACGTTGAAAAACCTCGTGGAAAATGACGACGAGCCTGACGATGACAAGACCTGAACGGTCGCGCATGATGAGCTATGGCCAAGAAACCTAACATCGAGAACTTGCTCGGGGGCATCATCCAGCCGGGCAAGCTGGAACAACGGCGAGCTGCCGATGAACAGGATGCAGCAGCCCAGGCCAAGAAGGAACCGGGGTTGTTGGATCCCATCATGGCGATCCTCACGGCCGAGGAGAAATTCTTGTTCTTATCCAGCCTCATGGACTTCCTCGGCGATTTCCTCGTGCGGATGCTCGATAACAACAACTTCGAGCTCACGAAGGTGGAAAATTCCATATCGGCCATGCAAAGCACGGTGCTGAACCAGGTGCGCACGATCCGGAACCAGATCGACATCGCGCGGCAACAAGGTCACTTCAAAGTGCAGCAACTTGCGCAGCCGTTTGCCGTTCCGGGTCAATTACCCATGGACAGGCTCGCTGCGGCGACGGCAGCTGCGGAGGAACCGCAGAAAAAGCGGCAGGCGACGGAGCGCGATGTCATGGACATTGCCGCGTCGATCCGGACGCTCATCACGCGGCAAAAGATGGGAAAAGGCCCCGGAACGGAGGCTTTGAAGGAACCACCATCCACAGTAGAAAACATCGCACCGGCAACGCCGGCTGCACCCACGGCGGCGCCCAAGGCATCCCTCGATTCAAAGCTCGAGCAATTCCAAAAATCGGCGGATGAGCAGAAGCAGCGCATGGACAAGATGGCAGCCGTGGCGAAACCAGCCGCGCCGGCACTTACAGCCTCCACAAAGGCACCGAAATCAAAACCAGCCGCGCAGAAACCATCGACAAAGGCTGGAAAGAAAGCCACGACGAAGCCGGCTGCGGTGAAGCCAGGGGCAGTCAAGCCGCCAGTTACGGCTCCCGGGGAGACCAAACTTGCTACTGGTACTGTGCCCGGGAAAAAGCTGGATAAGGAGAAAGACTTGTTACCGAAAGGATTCCAGCAAGAGCTCATGAAAAACATCAAGGGTTTGATCAGGGATAAGGACAAGGACGGTAAAAAAACATAGCTCCTTGGAAACCACGCCTACTTTTTCTTAATGACGCGCACAAGCATATCCGGGTAGTTGGAATACATGCCATCGACGCCCCAACCCGCGAGCTCGCGCATCCGCTGCTCTTCATTCACGTCCCAGACGAATGATTTCAGCTTTTTCGCGTGGATCGCATCAACGAGAAGCTTGGTCAATTCTTTCTCGGGAATGTTCACGACCTTGATCATCGCGGGGTCGAACTTGTCCAGGTCCTCGATACCCCCCTCCGGGTTCACGTGTATCGAGAGCACGTAGGTCAAGTCTGCATATTGCCGGTACATTTTCTTGATGAACATGCGCGACTCGAAGCACGTGAAGAGGCGGGGTTTGATGCCTCCCTTTTCAACGACCTCGTGGTACACGTCGCCATCGCGCACGTCCTTGAGATCGATCGAATACAACACTTTCTTGTTGGTGAGCTTTTCCATAGTATCGATGACCTCGTCGAGCGTCGGCACGCGCTGACCCTTACCAAGATCGATCTTCTTGATCTCGTTTAGGTCAAGCTTCGTGATCCGGTACAGATGCCCGCCGATATCGAGCGTATCGGAGTGCGACACGATGACGTGGCCGTCTTGCGACCGGTACACGTCGAGCTCGATGCCATCAACACCCATAGCCACGGCGGTCTTGAACGCGAGCAGGGTATTCTCGGGTGCGTGCCCCATCGCGCCCCGGTGCCCGAATGTGATGATGTTTGCGCACATGTCCATTACTATTTGCAGTTTGTTCGGGAAAAAATGGTCGTGAAACCTTCCTTACTTTTTCCTGATGACCGCTTTGTCCTCGAGGTAAGCAGGATAGAGCAACATGAATACGCCGGCCACGTCGGAGCTCACCACGAAACTGATGAGCGGTGGAGCAGCGATCAAGAAGAGGGAGAAGAGAAAATAGATGCATGCGAATCCACCGAGCGTGACGAGCACGGTCTTGCCCATGACTTCACCCGCGTACGAGCCGAACCAGTAGCGTGACTTGGCACCCTTGCCATGCGTTGGCTTCAAACGTTTCGCGCGCATCCCCCGCTCGACCCGCCTTTGAATGATGCCGCAAGCGTAGGCGAGCAAGAACGCCAGCACGACTGGGATGAGGATGACGACCTGGAACTCGCCGACCTTGGTAGCGTATTGCGCATGCGCGATGACGCCGCCGAGCGCCATTCCCGAAATGCTTAAGTAGGTGACTCGCATCCCCCATGTTCCTTTTTGCATAGTTTCGGTGCTCATAAGCGTTTTGCCTCGTGGTGGAATGTGAAAAATTGGTGGACCCGGTGAGAGTCGAACTCACGAGAACTCGCACGTCAAGCGAGCATCATCTATGGCGATGCACTCTTGGTGCATCCAAACCACTAGATTACGGGTCCGCGGATTATGGTGATTGATTATATCGAAGGATTAGTTTCTTTTATTTTTATTTCGTTGGTGGTGCATTCCTTTTCGGTACATACTCCTTGAGAAATCGCTCCAGGCGATTCATGGCAATTGCGATGTTCTTGACATCGGTCGTGTACGAGAACCGGATATAGCCTTCGCCGTTTTCGCCGAACCCGATGCCGGGAGTGGCTGCAACGTGCCCCTTTTCGAGCAGATCCAACGCGAATTTCAACGAGTCGTTGCTGACCTTCCGGAAATTGGTGAACGCGTAAAATGCACCGTTCGGCGGGTATTTCATAGAGATATCATCGATTTCGTTGATGCGATTAACGATGAAATCGCGGCGTTCCTTGTAGAGCCGCAGCATCTCGCCAGTTTCCTTTTGGCATTGCAGCGCGGCGATTGCTGCCTCTTGCGACACGGATGGCGCGCAGATCATGAAGTTCTGGTTGATCTTGTTCATAGCCTCCATCAACGCGGCCGGGGCGATGATGTACCCGAGGCGCCAGCCCGTCATTGCCCAGAACTTGGAGAAGCCGTCCAGCACGATCGTGCGTTCCTTCATCTCCTTGATTTGCGAGATGCTCGGCGCGATCGAGCCCGTGTACGTGAGTTCCGAGTAGATCTCGTCCGACAGCACCCACA
>JAUQYW010000642.1 GCA_030587525.1 Candidatus Sigynarchaeota archaeon
CTACTCGTCTGGCTGGTTCCAGGACGTGGGAACCGACGTGATCGCCTATTGCCGTACCAAGTGCATAGAAAAGTATGGCCGGTCCATCTATTTTATTGGCGGGGGCGGGTGGAATAAGGCAGGCGTCGATGGCGTCGCGGAATGGGGAGCGTGCTTCGAGCCGCAGTACCCGAAATCGACGGGGATCCCGTGCGCGGCCGTCGGTCCAGGATTCTACAACCTGGGGTCAATTGCCGGGCAAACACCGCTGTTCAAGGTGCGGGAACCGGCACGGTACAGGAGCGAGTGGCGGACCGCCATGCAAGACGAGGCGGTATGGATCCACGTTGAAACGTGGAACGAATTGCACGAGGGAACGGGCATTGCATGGGCACAAGAATACGGGTTCCAATGGATAGACGTGACCCGGGAGATGGCCGACGAGTTCCACGCGATGACGAGGTGCAACCCCTATAAAGACATCTCTCTCCCTGCTCTCTTCACGGCTTTCGGCGCGCTTGCCGCGATGATTGCGATTGCCGGGCTAGCCGTGCGGTCGCGGCGGATCTGATCTGTCGTTTTCGAGATTGCTGTATCCTTCTTTTTCAATTTCTTTTTAACTCGTGTCCCGGAATAGTTACCCGATGACGATGGATCTCGAAGGGATGATATGGATCGTGGCATTATCGGTTGTTGCCGCGATCTTCGCAATCTTGTTCGTAAAAAACAAGGTAATGTATTTTTCCAGAATGGACATGAGCGGGGTGGTCACACGAAGCATAGAGATTCCCGCGCGGGACATCACGCTGCACGGGAAGTTGATCTTGCCGCGCTTTGTGTTAACCCCGGAGGGTAAATCAAAGGAAAAATTACCACTCATCTTTGTCAATCACGGGTGGGGGGCAAGCTGCGACGTGATTTATACAATGGAAAACGCCGTGGCGCTCGCTGTCGGAGGGCCTTATGCCGTTCTCGCGTACGATTGCCGCGGGTTCGGCAAAAGCCCGGGAAAAAGAGCACTGACCGAGCAATTGTTTGACGACATTCCTAGCATCATCGATTTCGGCGAGAAACTAAGCGAGATCGATCCGAACCGGATGGGCTTTACCGGGATGTCTATGGGCGGTGAAATTGCACTCACCCGTGCCTACGTGGACAAGCGGATCAAGGCCGTGGTTGCGATCTGCACGCCGCATGATGCGAAGGCAAACTTCACCCGGCATCCAGAATCAAGCGGCGCGAGGATGCAGCTCGGTTTCTTGAAAGCAGCCGGGGTGAATGGCAAGAAAATCCCGGATGCCACCAATCAAAAAATCTCACCGCGGTACATCATCGACAAGGACGACAAGGCCCTGAACGATCGCGTCATGTTAATCCATTCGGCAACCGATGAATTAATTTCCCCCGGCGAGTTCGAGAAAAACCGCCAGGCGCTCGGCATCGATACGGACCAGGCGGTGCTCCTCCAGGCCGGCGGGCACGCGTTTATCCACCAGGAATTATTAGTTGCCGCCAATTCTTTGCGGTTTTTCAAGTCGAAATTGTAACCTTTTTTTTTGATCATATCTATTGTCATTATATTACGCAAATAGACCATCCTTCTCAACGAGACATGTCATATCGAACCGTGAGTGGTGGAATCCATGCTTCATCTGAAAGGAACCGCTCTCTTTCCTTCGCCGTTTTTATTTCTCGGTTAATACCGTCCATAAATTCGACGACGGGAGACCCGCCGCCGAGACCCTTCAACTTGACGCTGAGTGCGTTTAAAAGGTTTTTAAAAAATGCGAGACGTTTAAATATCAACGGTATAGCTTATACCGTGATTTCCGATTCATGTCGGAGATCAGCAAAACCGTGGCACCGGGAACCGACGAAAGCCGGTCGGTGCAAGGCGTCAAGAAAACATGTCTTCAAAGAACCCGAAAGATAAGCAAACAAAGCCTCAAGCAAAGCCCCAAACAAAAAACACGAATAAAATAACGACTCTCGGTCCCGTGTCGGATCTGAGCAAATACGTGACCCATGACTGGTGGAAAAAGATCTTCGACGCGTATTACTTGAAGACCGATGGCGACGTGATCAACGACCCGAAGATCACGGAAACCGAGATCACCTTGTTCACGAAGATCCTCAACTTGCCAAAAGAGAGCAAGATCCTCGATCTCTGCTGCGGGCAAGGCCGCCACTCCATGGAATTAGCGAGGCGCGGGTACAAGGAAGTCTATGGCATCGATCAATCGCATTACTTGATCCAGCAAGCAAAGCTCGTGTCGAAAAAAGAAAACTTGAACCCGCGGTTCCAGAAAGGGGATGCCCGGAAGCTGCCGTACGCGACCGATTTCTTCGATCAAGTGCTCATCCTTGGCAATAGCTTCGGGTATTTCGAAACCACGGACGATGACTTGAAGGTCTTGAGGGAAGTGCTTCGGATCCTCAAGCCGGGCGCGCGCATCATGCTCGATCTCTCGGATGGCGAATTCTTGAGAAAGAGTTACCAGCCACGGTCGTGGGAATGGATCGATAAGCAATACTTCGTCGTGCGGGAGAGGTCGCTGTCGCCGGACGGCAGGCTCTTGTCGCGGGAGATCATCACGGACGTGAACAAGGGCGTCGTCGATGACCGGTTCTACGGCGAACGATTGTACACGAAGGATAGCATCTCGAAGCTATTGACCGATGCGGGTTATAGCAACGTCGAGTTCCACGGGAATATAACACCCGATTCGCAGCGGAACCAGGACCTGGGCATGATGGAACAGCGGTTCCTCATCACGGCAAGCGTCGATAAGGCCTGGACGCCCGTGAAGGCCAAGAAGGGCGAGCCGGAGGAAAAGCACGTGTTCGTCATCTTCGGCGACCCGAAGTACAAGGACCCCGTGAAACCGGGCGCTGCGTTCGACAAGGACGATTTCAACACGATCAACTCGTTCAAGAATGCCTTGCAAGACATAACCGCGTACAAGTTCTCCTACCTCAACAACCACCAGACCTTGTACCACGATCTCGAGCGGTTGAAGGACAAGATAACCATCGTGTTCAACTTGTGCGACGAGGGCTTTTACAACAACCCGCGGTACGAGCTGCACGTGCCGGCCATCCTGGAAATTCTCAAGATCCCGTACACGGGCGGTAACCCGCAATGCCTCGCATATTGCTACGACAAGTCGCTCGTGCGGGGCGTGGCCGCGGAAATGGGAATTCCCGTCGCCGACGCGTATTTCATCAAGCCAGAAGATCAGATCTACGACTTGAACATCGGGTTCCCCGTCATCGTGAAGCCGAACTTCGGGGACTCGTCGTACGGCATCACGGCCAAGAGCGTGTGCTACACGATAGAGGAACTGGACAAGGCCATCTCGAACTTGCGAATAAACATCGGTTACGAGAAGCCCATCCTCGTGGAGGAGTACTTGACCGGCAAGGATCTCACGCAGGGCATCATCGGGAATCCCGGGCATACCATAACGGTGCTGCCCATCATCGAGGAGGATTATTCGGAACTGCCAGAGGGCCTGCCGAAGATTTGCGGTTACGAGGCCAAGTGGGACATGTCGCCGGACAATCCCTATGGTGTCTTGAAATCGATCCCCGCGGTCATCCCCGAAGACACGCAAAAGGTCATCGAGGAAAGCTCGCTCAGGCTGTTCGAGAGATTGGAGTGCCGGGATTATGCACGCTTCGATTGGCGTCTCGATGCCAAGGGCGCGCCGCACCTGCTTGAGACGAATCCCAACCCCGGTTGGTGCTTTGATGGTCACCTTGCCAAAGCGTGCAAAATAGCGGGTATTTCCTATTCCCGAATGATTCAGATGATTATCGAGGCTGGAGAAGATAGATATCATGGCGCGAGGTCTGATTACAACCCAGATATTGTCCCAGATGCATCAAAGCTCCTCGATGATGAATATAAGAAAGCGAACAAGGCCGGGAAAAAGTCTTAGAAATATTTATGAATTTTTTATTATTTCCGTCTCTTCAGTAAGACATATGTAACTGCGACCACGCCAATAACAATTCCTGCTGCCAGGATTACCCACGGCCAAGGTATTCCTTGCGGTGCCGTGTTAATCTCAAGAATCGTCACGTATGCTTCCCACTTCTTTTCCTCTTCTTTCGTCGTAACATTCACCGTGTCCACGTCGTAGGACACGTACAGCAGATTCCCATGGAGCGTCACCCACGGCCTTCCTCCCTTCTTGTCACCACCGAAGGTGAAATTCGTGATAACCTCGTCGTGTACCAGGTCCCAATTGCGGTCATATACTGCAAGGTGCACGTTTGGGTAGACTGGAAAGAACATTGGAGAATTTCGCTCGCTCGTGTCCAGGTAAGCGACATAGAAGCGTTCCCCGTCGAAGACTATGCCTTGTGACCAATGCGCTTGCTCTGTCAAGTTCTTCGTCCCGAGATAGTCCCAGTCACTATCGTATTTCATTACCTTCAACCCACCAAAGTAATTATTGGCCGAGACGAAATAGTAGACGCCATCCACGAAGATGATGGAGGACCCGCAAATATGCGGCGTGTCTGCAAGGTAAATGTGTCCTGTCGGTTGGAGATCTTCAGTGAAAAAGTAATGAACCGTCGAATTGCCCTCCTGCCAGGTTCCGGAGGCGTTATACTGATCGCTAACATCGAGTTCCCCGTTTATCCATGCAACCATCGGATCCAAGTTTCCCTCGTTTGGATCTTGAAGCAGAACGTACGTCTCATTAAGTCTCGTCCAATTGGCAGCGTCGTATTTGATCAGTCGCCAGCCATAAGCGTCTGCTTGGTTCTGGGACACGAAAGCATGATAATACGTGCTGTTGATCATGCATGAGCCGGAATCACCTGCCTCGCTTGCATTGGCGTACCATTCGAGGAGACCAGTTATGCCCGTTTCCTGCATATCCAAGGTATATTCCTTGTAGGCGTATCCCGCGCCTAAACTCGCATTCGGTTGCGTACTGGCTTTCGTCCCGAACGTGATCACGAAGTGGTTTGTTGCAGGAACATAATTGATGCGGGCAAAGCTGCCAGTCAGAAATTGGCCATCTGGTGTTACTTGAATAGTACGTGTAAACTTGATAGGCGGCTCTTGAGCCGACACGGTTGTCAATACCGAGGCATTGCACATTGGGAGTAATGGTACCAACATGATAAATGAAAAAACCAGTGTCATCCCTTTCTTCTGTTTTGGCACTATGCGCGTGTATAACGACGAGTGATCAGTTCGTTTCCGATTGGTCTTATCCCTCTCTTTTGCTACCATTTTCCAGCTCCCGACCATCTTTCATCTTGATGCAGTAGCATTCTCAAAACATATAAAGTAATGCGTTCAATGCACCATCGCAGACCGATGCCGCACTGAATTATATAATCCCCCGCGCTAAGGTCACCTAAGGAACAAGCAAGCGTGCCCGTCTACAACCGAGGTCCATCACCGAAGTTGTTCTATGACGAGTACAAGTGATAGCGGTGATACTCACGATTCTCACGCTCACGTCAATGGAACAGTTTTATTCAGTGCGCACGTATTTATTAATTGCTTTTATCTTTATCTTGCTCGGGGGTTTCGCGGGGTTTATGATCCAGGCGCACAAGACAGACAACATCGTCACCAAGCGCATCTTTAAAGGCTTTGGCCTTTTCGGGTTGATGTTCGTTTTCACGCGCATCTTCTATTTGCTTTCGGATTACGAGATCGCATCAAATGCTGGCGCGTCCACGCAAGTGCAATTAATCTTGTTTACGTCTGCATATCCAGTTACCTACATCAGCCTAGCTTTCCTCTTCGAAACCGTCGAGAGACACATGTTGAACAGGAAACCGGTTTTAACATTTCTAGCGCTCATTACAGGTATTATATGTTTCATTTCTCTCGTGCTCGTGGTTTTCAATGTAGGTGTTGACCTGGCCATGAACACGGGTCCCCAAGAAATAGCCATATATACGCTGAATATCTCCGGTCCCATCTTGATATTTGGCATATCAGCGCTTTACATCAAAATAATAAAGAATGCCTCTGGACCGGTCAGAAATCGGGCTCTCGGGGCGTTCATCGGGGTATTGATATTGTTTAGCGGCTTTTTGCTCAACGCTGATAATCTTTTCCCACCAAGTTTCGATCCTAGCCGGCTCGTGCTCGCACCAACGTGTTTCATCATCGGCACCGTGACGTTTTTCTATTCGTCGTCGATACAGATTGCCATGACCGATTTTTACACCAATAAGCACGTGTGCATCGTGCACAAGGGCGAGATCAAGGGGAAAATGTTCATTTGCAGCAAGTGCAATGCCTATTACTGCATGCCATGCAAGGAGGCGATAGAACAAATCGATAAATGCTGCTGGAACTGCAAGACTCCCTTTGATCAATCGAAGGTCGCCGACACAACGAAGTTATCTGAAGTTGAGCCATCAAAGGAGATTTCCACTCCGGATCTGGTCAACAAAGGGAAAAAAGAGGCGCCTGGAAACGAGCCGGGCAAAAATCACATCAAAGGCGTCGCTGCAGGTCAAGACCTTGGCAAGACTACAAAAAAAAATTCACTATAATTTCCCTCCAGAATATTGCTTGTTTCCTCCCTTTTCCTCCAAATTGCTTGCAAGATCTTAACGCTTTTACACGGGCTAATTTTACCGCTGTAAAGTAATTTTAAAAAAATATAGAAGTTAAAAAAATAGAAGTTGCACGCGTGTAGAGCCGCGTTCAAACTCCGAGCTTTTAATCAATCTATTTCTTGGTCGTGAACTTGGCAGCTTGGTCATCACGATCTAGTACTTGCTGCCTTCGTGGCATCTTGATAAAAGATTTTATCAGTACGATGGCCGCGAGCACGAGGGCGGCGATAGCCAAGATATACAGTGTTATTATTCCACTATCCGCTCCCGGAGCCGTGATGATCACCGTTTCAGTATTTCGTGCTATTTGTCCAAATCCGGTGTTCACGACGATCGTGAAATTGTACGTGCCAGGTGCAACTCCATTGATGTAAACGACTACGGGGATCCCAACAACCCAGCTTCCAGACGACCATACCGTGCCGTCCTTGAACACCGTATAGGTGAAATTCTCCGAGGTCGAATCGGTAACCGTCCACGTGATAGTGTTTGGGGTCATACCGGGACTGTATGCAATGTTTACCGGTGACGTGTTCCCGGGGTTCGAGACCGTGACGATGACCGTGCTGCTTGCCTTGCCGCCGAGGCCGTCGCTCGCCGTGATCGTGATGTTATATTTACCGGCCAGGAGGCCATCGATACCGACGATGACCGGCAGACCGGATGACCACGTGCCGGTCGACCATGCCGTGCTGTTCTTGTAAATGATGTACGTGGTACCCGACGTGGTCGAATCGGTGACCGTCCACGTGATCATATTACCGGTTGTGCCTTGCTCATATGCAATATTTGAAGGGATCGAGATGGAGGGCGGCGTGTTCGAGACCGTGACGATGACCGTGCTGCTTGCCTTGCCGCCGAGGCCGTCGCTCGCCGTGATCGTGATGTTATATTTACCGACTGGCAACCCATCGATACCGACGAGGACTGGTAGACCAGATGACCATGTGCCGGTCGACCATGCCGTGCCGTTCTTGTAAACGATGTACGTGGTACCCGACGTGGTCGAATCGGTGACCGTCCACGTGATCATATTACCAAGGGAATTGTAAGCATACACGATATTGGATGGGTGAGAAATGAGCGGAAGGGTGTTGCGAATCAACGTGTTATTTACAAAAATGATGTAACCATCGATATCAACATATGCAAAGGCCTTGTTATCGACAAAGATGCTGTCGCGCACGAAGTCTGCCGGAGGATACTCGATTGAAGTCGAGTGGTAGCCTCGTGCGTACAATCCATAACCGCCATTGCTGGACGCGTTAACATTCGCTAGCGTGAAATTGATACAAGGACTTCCGCCGATGTCGATGCCATCATGCGTGTTAAATGCCGCCTGGCAATGATCCATGTATAAATTGTTATACCCGAGGAACACGTAGCCCGCGGTGCCATCGTGCGTTGCAACATTATTCAAGGCGGTTATATTTCCTTCATAGCCAGGAACAACTGAATTATTTATTTCAAAACCTGCTTGCTTGTTGAATGAAGCATTATTCCCGGTTAAGATGATGTTATTATTGGCTGCCGGGTTTCCTATGATATGGATTCCGGTGCCATTATTCGAAAGAACCGTATTATTGTTTACCGTGATCGCATTGATGCCTAAAAACCCTGAAAATTCGATTCCATTTCCGGTATTGTGCGAAATGGTATTTGCACTTATATCAATGGAGTTAATGCCAGCATGGATACCTGCCCCCTGTATTCCCAATACCGTGTTGTACGATACATTATTCCCGTGAACAATCAGCGAATTAATGCCTGTATCAGGGAAATAGTCAAAGAATGCAATCCCGAAAGCGTTATGGTGAATGGTATTGCCGTTCACCGTGAAATTTGATCCCGTAGCAAGGATACCAAAAGTGCTTGAATTAATGGTATTTCCGGTGATTATACCGCCTCCAATCGCGAGAATACCAAAGCCACTTCCATTAATCGATGAAATGGTGTTTGCTGACACCGTGTTGTTGCGATTGGAGCCATATGCAGGATCCAAATATATTCCAGTATTGCTACAATTTTTCACGTCATTGCCCGTTATCACGTCATCCTGCGATGCAAAAATTACGATACCATTACTGGTTTTCGATATCGAGAGGCCAGAGATGAGAGAATTGTTGCAGTAGGCCACAATGACCTGGCCCGCGTTCGTGAAATCAACCGGTTGGAGGTTATTCCTACCCACGAAGTAATACAATGGTTTCCCGTTCACCTTGTTCGTCGTGTCCATTATTTGTGACTTGAAATACTGGATTCCAGGAGGGAAGGCAGTGATATCAAGACCAGAATTATTGAAGATATTTCCGGAAATCGTATTATTGAACGATTGAATGGCCAAGGTGTTATTTATCAAGTGATTTCCCGTGATGGATGAATTCGCGCAACTAACTAGTATTCCATTCGACCCTTGGGAGTTCGCGGTTGCAGTATTGTTGTTAATGACAGCAAAGGCTCCAGAAACAGAAATCCCGTAATTGCCATTTTTATATGCCGTGTTACCAGTCACGTTCAGATTGTTCCCGGATAATTGAAACCCGACAACATTATTCCAGGAGATGGTGTTGCCCGTCGCGGTCACGTTTGTTCCAGAAATAGAAAGCCCATACCCGCCTTCAGACGCATTGTTAGCTGATACAAAGAGGTTAGTTCCTGATACGTGAATACCGAAATTGGTTTTAGATGCGTCGTTATTTGATATGTTCATATTCGTTCCGGACACGGTAATTCCATCGAATTTGTTTGGAGTTGCATTGTTATGAACAACAATAACGTTTGTTCCAGACGCTACAATGCCATAATTGTTGGCTGATGCATTGTTGCGCGTTATGGTTAAGTTCGTTCCGGATGCTTCAATACCGAAATTGTTGTCTGATGCATTGTTTTTCGATATTGTCTCATTTGTCCCAGACACCTTAATGCCGTAGCCATTGTTATGATATATAATATTCTTGGATACGTTTACATTGTCACTTCCGATGAGAATACCGTTATCTGACGAATCGTAAACGGTACAGTTTTGAATTACCACGCACGATGTGGTCCCGTTAATGGAGATTCCGACACTCTCACCACTTGCATTTATGTCCTTATTTTCGATGATGTAAGGATTTATGGAACTTCCATTGCCACTACTTGCAACCAAAGCCAACTCAGTCTCGTTAGTCACCGTGATGATAGGATCGGATGAGTTCTTGATCGAATCCTTTGTCCAATTGTTGCTTTTTCCATGAACAGGAAATGTAAACAAGATGGACAAGCCAGCGATAATCATGATCATAATGCCCGTACAGACAAACGTTTTTTCCTTCAAAATAAACACCGGTGTTGTTTAGTGTATTGGAAGAATACGATATCTTTTAATCACATTCAAGGTAAGATTACATTTTAGTTCTGGAAACTAATGGGCGTCCCGTGAGGAACTTCCGGATGTTCCAGCGGGAAGAAGTGGTAATGGCTGTTAGCAAATCGCTTCAGCATATCCATGCCCACGCCAAGCAAAGCCCACCGCGAGCCGGCGTCGTCCTGGTACGTTTGCACCATGGTTGCAATGAGTGCGCCAGGTAGTTGATCAACTACCTCGCGTGGTTCTGGGCTGTCGTGATGTTCGGGTTGTTCTGGGTGTACCTTCATAAGAAGAAGCTAGGCTGGAATGACAAGAAAATCACCAAGTGGCTAGCATTGTTGGTTCCCACGATCTTGTTGATAGACGCTGCGTGTTTCAACTTGTCACGGGTGATCTGCGCCGCCGCGGGCTGGATATACGGGTAAAACCGCAAGATCTATTTCTTGTTTCTCGCGGCTTTCCACTTCAAGTAGGATTCGACGAGCTTGACGCTCGATTGCTCGATGATGGGAAACAAGATCGTGAGCGTGGCGGCGTATTCCTGGAGGATGCTCGCGAGTTTCTCGGGATCGCCCGTTTTCAGGGCGGATTGCAAAGCTTCCTTCAAGTCCCCGGGCACGGCGTCCTTCTGTATCCGCTCGCTGAAAAACAAGATGTATTCCTTCATACGCTCCCGCAGCAGCTCGTCATCGTCATTGTCGACCAGGAACTTGAGCGCATCGATGACGCCGTTCGCGATGCCATCGATCTGCTCGCGGGTCATCTTGTTCATCGTGTCCGCGATGAATTGCTTTGCTTTTTTCGACTCGCTCGATAAACGCTTTCGTCGTGCCATGGTATTCTCAAAGCAAATTCGCCTATTTAAAAGCGATGATGACCGGTTTTCCGTTCCATTGCCAACCAAGGCGCTCCAGACTTATTCAGATTCCTCGCCGTAAGGGAATCCTATCCTGCTCGCCTCGCTCTTCACGATCCCGCAGTGTTTTTCAAGCACTTCGAGCACATCGCTCGATTTATTCGTGAAGATCTGGTACTGCGCGACATCGGTGCCGAGCACCTCGAGGTTCGTTAGCTTTATCATGGAAACGGGAAGTTTTTCCACGAAGTTGCCATCGATGCGCAATTCTTTCAAGGTTCGCAAGTTACCGATCGTGCCGGGCAATTCGGTGATGTTGGTCTCGCCGAGGTCGAGAAATTCTAGCTTTTTCAAGGTCCCGATCGAAGTGGGAATGGATTTCAACCCGGACTTCGATAAATCGAGCCAAGTCAGATTTCTCAAAGACCCGATGGCATCGGGCAGGCGAATCGGGTTTGCCTTGAGCTCCTTCAGGCTTGGCAGATCACAAACGATGCCCGGGAGCTCATCGAACCCGAGAAAGTGCGCGCTTCGCAGCGACGTGCACCTCGTTATCGTGCGAGGAATCTGTGCCAAATGGTGCCCATTCTCGATGAACAAGTACTTCAAATAGGCCAAGTTCGCGATGCTCGCGGGCAATGCACGGAGGTCATTCCACTTTCTATCGCAGAAGGATTGCACGTGGTGCTCGAACACGATGACATGTTCAAGATCGTATTTATCAGCCGTGGTTGCCAGCTGAATCTTGAGTTTCTTGCCGACGGCTCGTTCTAATTCGAGGATGAACCGGTAATCAGGTTCCTCGATCGCGATACCATCGTATTCGAATATTGGGGAATCAGCCATGCAACTTCACGCGAATTCTCTGTGATTTCAAAGTAACGGGATGATATAATAGGATTAGCATGGTACTATCACGAATCGATGGATAATACTTATATATCCATCATTGGATCGATGACATCATGGCACCGCCGGAAAAGAAAGGATTGCCATCTGGAGAAGAGGAAATCGACAATTTATTCTTCAAAAAGCAGAAAAAATGGGAGCGTCAAAAGAGAGCATTGAAACGCATCGAAGCATCTTCCACGGCACCTGGATCGCGGGTAAAAAATGGTGCTGCAATCAAAACGCGTGCCAGGAAGATGAGAAAACTCGAAGCTGATATGAAATTCTTGCAGGATGAAAAGCATTCCTTGCTCGGAAAATCGAAGGATGGAACAATACAGTAACGTGACGTTTATGATCGGTGATTTCACCGATCAGTAACGTGACGTCACTGGGCTCTTCGCTACGGCGAGGCAAGAAGACGCGCTAATAAGTTCCGCAAGTTCACGCGCCGTACAATGGAGGACCTTCCTCCGGGAGAAATGAAGACTATGCTAGCCCGTGTTCTCGGTATCCTCGATGAGACCCTCGATAGCGTTGGGGTGAAAAAATGATGACGTATCGTCGGGGAGAGCGCAGCTATCCCGAGGTTTTAGATGACTGCCAATAGTGGAAAGAGGAAAAAAGCAAAAAAAAGATGGTACGCGCTGGAAAATGCCCGGGCTATTGACGGGGGTCTCAAAGGTGTCCCATTGAAGCGATTTTCCACGGTCCATCGTCGATGCGCTGGACGGTCCAGCAGCGCTTCACGTTCACGTTCGTGAACACGCGGTAATCCTTCTCCTTTTCGAGCTTCCCGATGTGGTCGATCCACACGGTCGCCTCGTCCACGCTCGAGATGCCCGCCGCTGCGTCCTTCTCGATCACGCGCGTGATGGGCGAGACTCGATTGACCCTTGCATCGACGACCGTGCTCATGATCAAGCGCCGGGAATTGGACCAGTCGCTTTCCAAGGATGCGTTGCTTGGCGTGAAGGAATAATCGATAAGGTTGTGCTCGTCGATCCCTTCCATGACCTTCCAGTGCGCGATCAATTCCCGCCACGTTGTGTCGTTCCCCATCTTTATCGCCTCGATCATGGTCTTGATGGTCGCGGCAGGGGTTGACATGTCGGCGTTCGCCATCGGGAGCTGGGCGAGTTCTTTTTCCCCGGCATACACCGGCGTCTTCTCCGTGAGATCCACGAACAGCTCGTCGTTGCCGGCGAGCACGGCAAGCAACTTGATCGTGAGGCCGGAGACGGACTTGCGTTCAACCGTGTACACCCGGGGGTCATCGTTGATGCGGCCGATGTACCGGTATTGCTCGGGGAATCTCGGGTTAATCTGGCCCTTGTAGCGGTACATAACGTCCATGTAAGCGAGTCCCTCTGGGTCGTCCAGCATGAGGAAGTAATACCCGTCATTCTTGGATCCGACCCACGCGTAGACCCTGCCCAAGTCGTTGATCATGTTGTTGTAAGTGATCCGGGGCAGCTCCACGACCTTTCCAATGACGTCCGCACGTTCCATGATGTCGTTGGCTGGGAACGGCGAGATCATCTCGTCCTCGTACTTCTTGAGGGCGGCATCCCAGGCCTTTTTCGCAAATTCCTTGGCTTGCTTGAGGCGCTTCTCCCCGATAGCACGGTATTCCAGGTCCTTCTCCGTGATTGGGACGATCTCGCCTTCGAGGCTCTTGACGAGGCGGTTCCAGTCGTCAGCCAGGGTCTGTGAAAACTTGCCCGGGTATTTCTGAAGAAGCATGTCGATCCTCGGCTTCTCCGCGAGCTGGTTGGCGAGTTCTTTCTTGTTGTCGAATCCCGATGGCTCCCATCCCAGGCGCATTAGTGTCGACATCTTCACCAAGTACTTCTCGATCCATTGACTCCAGGCGTCGCTGAACCCGTCCCGTTCCATCAAGGACGGGCCGCCAGGAGCGAGTGTCCTGCCGCCCTTGCTATCCGTGTAGATATATTCCGCGTGGAGCTTCCCCTTGACCGTGACGCGATTTCCCTGGCGCAAGACAGACAAGGTGATTTCCTGGCCGTCGCGAGCACGGATGTCGTACCAGTGCTGGTATTCCGCGTACAGCCCGATGCCCGTGCCACTGCCCGCCTTGAGGAGCGGGGCCATATTTTCATTATTGACTTGTAAGATCACGTCGTTGAGCTGCAGCTCGCGCCGGAAATCGCTGTCCCACGCGATCCATTTCACCTTAAAGCCGGGGTTTACCTTCCGAAGAATCAGTTCTGTCGTTATGCCCGAGACGATGTTATTTCCAAGGGTCACATTTTTTATTGCCATTGTGCTTGCATCCTCCATCTCATCATCGTTTCATCTTGCCCATGTAATAAGCTTTATAGCCCTGCAACTCGTTACCGAGCCGTCCGAAGAACAAGGGGTTGAGCTCTTTTACTTTTTCCAATACTGGCTGGAATCTATCCTTCAAGACCTTCCTGAGAAGTTCCCGTTCAGTTGGTATCATTGGATTGAGCGAAACATCCAGGATCTTCGCAAGGTCTTTTGCGGTGTTATCGAATCCCTCGAACATTTTCTGGCTGCGAACGTCGTCAAAGAAAGACTGCAGGAATTGCGCCTCGGCCAGCTGATCTATGGTATTCTGGCTAAGAGGTTCGATGAAGAGTCCGGTCAGCTTCGCTTTGTACTCTTCGTTGTAACACTTCGCGTAATCATCCAAGACAGATTTGGTTTCAGTGATGATCTTTTCCGCGAATATTTTCGCATCCTTGATCTGCTCATCTGACCCGGCCTTACCTGCGAAATCCCGTGCGCTCGATGCATATTCCTCGTATCGCTTTTTAATTTCATCCGGGTTGAATTTCTTGAGGACCCGGTCCACGTCCTCTTGCTTGGCATTGAAAACTTTCAGCACGGTTTCCGTTTTATAACCCGCCTTCCGGGCAGCTTCGGCATTTTGTTCTTGGCTCGCTTTAGTGCTGTTAACTCGGTCAACGAGCATTATGGCTGCTTGTCCGGCCATGTCGCCTAAATCACTTAACATCTGCGGGTCTACCTGCCCTCGCGTCATGAGGGCCCCTCCCCACGCGACGACAGTGCTCACGATTTTGTCGATGTACGGCGCCAAATACTTTTCTTGAAAATCATCCAGTTTCTTTTTCACGCCTAGGAGGGACTGCGTCACCTTTTGGCTTTCCTCCATGACAGCGACCCGCAGCGCGCCCCAGTCCGCATTGCCTTGCTGGTCCATGTTGATGATATTGCCCCAATCTTGAAGACATTTATACTGCTCCCCTCTCAGCCCGACCATCAGCTCGCGAACATAGCCCGCAAATAATGGCATGGGCATATCCGCGATGGCGCTGAAAAATTTGCTTTCTTGCTCACATGTCTTATCGACAAACGGCTGCAAATTCGGGTCGGTGCTGCTGAGGAATTTCTGCACCTTCCCGAAGGCTTCAGAGCCCCGGTCCTTGAAATAACTTGACCACTTGCCCTGCATATCTTGTGCTTTAGAGTCTGTCCCGGACTTGATTAAGGGGAATCCATCGATGATCACTTTTTCCCGCCAATCGATGTACTCTTTCAATCGCTGTTCAAAGAGAGACCAGGTCATTAATGGAACAGCCGGGCCGCCAGCACTTTCTTTTGCCGTGGCGCCTTTCCGCATCTCGTCAAAAATCTTGAGCAGCTCGGCCGGTCGGTTTGGATAATCTGCCATACATCATGCACCTTTGAAGTTGTCTAAAATTGGAACGAGATGATCTCATTGATAAACCGTATAGATCGTTTTCGACATCTGGAAACTATTTTTCATCACATAAAAAGCATCGGAAAATCAGTCAGTTCACAACCAGCGAGGAATTCATATTTGCGCTTTGCCGATGCGACGTCTTCAAGGAAGGGACGGTTCAACGACTATAGGTGGCCAAAGATCAAGAGCCCGTCCAGCACCTTTTTGTGTGATTGAACTTCTTTCGACCTTCTTTTACCGCTTTCCACACCTCCCAGCGCACCCAGAAACGTCGGTTAGTTTTATAAAGATTCGGGGCGATCGATTTACGGGACAACGAGGCACGGGTGGAGACGCCATTGCCGTGGGCTTGTCCCTGGAGCGAGACAAGATGGCAGAACCAGGCGATAACGAGCGAATGGAACAAGAGTTACTAAGAAAAATACGGGAGTTTGAAAACTTGGTGAAATACGGCGGGATCCAAGCCAGGGGTGAGGCTCTAGCCTTGAAGGCCGAGATAGATGATCTCAAGGAAAAAATAAAGGCAAGCAAGGGAGATAACGGCTCGCCTGCCCCAGAGCGAGATATAAAAGCAGCACCAGGCGACATCAAGCGGATGGAAAGAGAGTTACTGAAAAAAGCACGGGAATTTCAAAACTTGGTGAAACACGGCGGAATTCAAGCCAAGAACGAGGTTCTGGCTTTAAAGGCCGAGATAGACGATCTCAAGGAAAAAATAAAAGCAAGCAAGGGAAATAGCGACTCGCCAGCTCCGGAACGAGACTAGGGCACCAATGCTTATTAATGCATTCTGGGAAGCCCGCGAATTCATTCGCGGGTAGTTCACTCGTGAAGTTCCTTGAGCATTTGATCGAATTTTCTTGCCTCTAGCAGTGTTCTTTGCTCGTCCGACATTGCGTTGTAGACCGTTCTTAAATATTGAAATAACTTCACGACATATCTTTTGAAATAATCCCACGCGTCTTCATCGAAAACCTTGCCAGGGTTCAAAGCATCTTTCAAGGTGACCTTTATGCTTTTTTTTATATCTCTACCAGCCGATGCATTTCTTTCACACTCGATAATCGTGGTATCGTGTATGGCATCTTCTGTAATGAATTGATTCAAGATAGTTATCGCCGGACGATCAAGCGTGACGGCATGTTGAAGGAAATCCAATATGTAGATGGGCGCCCCAGAAATTGCATCTTGAAAGGCTGAGAATTCAAGGAGTCCAGTTTCATTAACGTGTTTATATGTGATCTTCATAGAGTCGAGCCCCTGGTCGATGGGTATAGTATCCAGGGCAGTGATCGAGGCACGAATAAGAATCGCACGATGTTCCATTATACGGTCGGTTCCAAACAACGTGCTGTTGTGCCCAAGAGTAGGA
>JAUQYW010000659.1 GCA_030587525.1 Candidatus Sigynarchaeota archaeon
CATCTGTTGCACGGATGCCCGCCCCGCGATCGCACCGACGTTCAGTGTCGAACCTATGCTCGGCACGAACCCGCTAGCATTTGCCATGCCATCGGATGAACCTTTCCCGTTTTCCCTGGATTGTGCCACGTCCATCATCCAGCGTGGCAAGGTCGAGATCGCCGATCGAGCGAATAAAACGCTCCCGCCCAACCTCGTAATTGGTCCAGACGGGAAATCTATGACCAATCCTTCGGAAATCCTCAAGCTCATGACCGCGGACAAGGCCGCGCTCTTGCCGCTTGGCGGCGCTGGCGAGGAGTTTGCAGGATACAAGGGTTATGGCTATGCGACCGTCGTTGAAATACTGTCCGCGGCGCTCGCTACAGGGGCGTTCCTCAAGACGCTTAACGGGGTCGACGAGAATGGAAAAAAAACGTGGTTTCGCGTCGGTCACTTCTTCATGGCCATCGATCCCAAGGAGTTCGCGGGTATCGACTCGTTTAAAAAGACCACGGGGGACATCGTCCGTGCCTTGCGAGCCGCGAAGAAAGCGCCGGGTGCCAACCGCATCTGGACCGCGGGTGAAAAGGAATATTACAACACGATCGATGTTAAAAAGCGCGGTGTCCCGGTCAACGAGGGCCTTGCCAAGGAACTGCTCGTGATTAAAAACGAGTTGAAATTGAGCTCGTACAAGTTCCCGTTCGGCTAAGCTCCGCGCTTCTAGTATCACGTTTTTTAATATTTTCATTACTCCGTCAAGGACAAGGAATCTCGCTTTCCAAGAAAAAAAAGAAGAGAATAACGAAGTTATTTCAGGTGCTCGTATTGGTTCGCGAACGCCATCAATAGTATCGCAAGCAATATGAGTAGCGGCCACCACAACGACGGGGTGATTGCTTGCACCGCGCGCACCGCGTAATAAAGGAATAAACCAAGCCCGTTTATGAAGAATGAACGTTGGAGGGTTCCAGCAGATTTTTTCGCGAGGTAGAAGAACATGATCGGGAGCAAGAAGATGTAGATAGGCATAATACCGACGTTCATGTACCACTTCGCAATGCCCCATGTCAACAAAGCAGAGGGGGAATATATCCAGCTGTCCGGTATGAAAATGATATGGACGGCGATCCCGAGCGGGATGAGGGGGAAAATCTTCTTGATGGCCATGTGCAGTTTTGATTCACCCGTGAAGAGCAGCGTGCTCAAGATGCCGCTCAACGATGCGACCGCTACCCAACCCGTGATGTTGGCGAATCGCCACGCTAGAAGCCGGTTAAACGTGTCCGCTGGATCGATGAAATAATCGTAGAACAAATATCCGACCCGGGAGACCGCGAGGAAGATGAAGAATAGCGAGAAATACAACCAGTAAATTCGCTTTGATTTTCGATAACGAATGATCAGAAAATAACCGAACATGAGGAACTTGTACCCGATGACCGCGAAATACAAGCCGATGGAAGCCACCTCGTAGAAATCAAACATGCCATTCGTGCAGACCATGATGTATCGACCAGCAGCAATTTTTTTAAGATGCGACTCCAACTATGAATAAGGATTTAAATCGATTGATAGAAGTATCCCATGGTAAAAATATAAGGATATCCGTTATTCCCCATTTCTTGCCCACGCGGTCCGATTGTCATCACTTTTATCCCTTTGACGAGCGAACTCAATCTCAAGGTGCGCAGTCATGAAAAAGAAATACGACTTGTTCTCGTTTGGTCACATTTCCCTGGATGTTATTAAAACGCCAGATGATCGCCGCGAGGCACTCGGCGGTGCCATCTTGCACGCGGCGTGGGTAGCTTACCGGTTGGGCGTCAACACCGGAGTATTGACGAAATCAGCGAAAGCAGACAAGGAACGCTTGAAGGAATTTCCGCCGTTTCCGGCAAAAGACTTGTATTGGGTCGAATCCAAGCGAACGACGGCCATCTTGAACGACTACAAGGACAAGAGCTTGGAACGGCGGGATTGTTTCAACCAGGGACAAGCAGACCCGTATAAAAAGGAAGATTTCCCCGATTTCACGGCACGCGTGGTGCAATACGCGGCGCTCATGCAAGGCGAGATAGACCTCGACCTGATCAAGTGGCTCGCCAAGAGAGGGGCGCTCGTCGTCGATGCAGCAGGCATCATCCGCACGGTCATGGCCGACAAGACCATGCAGTCGCAGCCATGGCCGGACATAAAAGCCGCGTTTCCATACTTCGCATATTTCAAGGCGGATGCAGCAGAATCGAATTACCTAACGGGACTTGACACGGAAACGCACGACGGGCGCGTGAAGGCAGCGCAACAGTATCTCGACTGGGGAGCCAAGGAGATCATCCTGTCCCACAACCAGGAGCTCATCGCCGCGACAAAGGACGGCGTCTGGGCATCGCCATTCAAGAACCGAAACTTGTTGGGCCGCACGGGAAGGGGAGATACCGCCACGACGTCGTACATCATCGCGCGCCTGACCCAGAAACCTGCCGATGCAGTTCTGTTCGCCGCCGCGTTGACATCCTTGAAGATGGAGACCCCGGGGCCATTTAAAGGGACGAAATCCGACGTCGAAGCATACTTGAAGCAGTTCTATTGAATATTTCACATTTTTTCGTGGGAATTATCCAGCAAGCCGCTAATACCGATCGTTAAATTAATTGCCCAGCCGATATTTCTCATAGCAGTACCGATTGGAATTGCTGGATCTCTATAAAAAAAAGCAGCACCCGGTATTCGCAGAATAATTCGCGAGGAAACACGAAAACCATTCAAGAATGCAGAGGTAACCAAGCCAGTAAAGGTTAAGCACTATTACTTAGCTTTTGACTAAGTCAAAGGTGCTAGATTCAGGGTCTAGTCCCGTAGGGGTTCGTGGGTTCGATTCCCATCCTCTGCACCATATTTTTCTCTTCAAAAATTGACCAGCTGAATTATTGCCACTTGTCGAGCAATTTTTGGATGTGTTCGGCCGCTTCCTTGTAATTGGCTCCCACGTTGGAGAATTGCATGTTCTTAAAATAATTTTTTACAAAGTTTTCGAATTCATGCACCATTAATTCCAGATCCTTGAGGAATCTTTTGCGTAACTCGTTGTCCTTGAGATCGACCTTGTATACTTGCTTGTTTTTCGCGACCTCTTCGACATCTTCGTCCTCGAGCAACATCGGAATCGGCAAGAACTCGTGCTTCAGGCGCATCGTGATTTTACGTTTGAGCCATATAGGGTCCGCGTCTTTCTCGATCACCGCAGCGATGATTATGTGGGCAATGTGCTTGGGTGACGCGTTCAAGACTTCACCTGCAACGACCCCGAATTCATCATAGAACTTCTTGTTTCGATTATTTTTGATCCATCTGCCGTAAGCAGAGGCAAGCTTGAAGGCTAGTTCTGCAGAATTGATACTTTCCATAATCATCACGTTTTTGGCAACAACTTGCAAGGCAATGACGGTAAATTAAACTTGCTTTTCCTATGAATATTATCTCGCGCGAAAGCAATATGTGTCCCAGTGGCTTTTTTTCACCCATGATCTTGTGGAAAGCCGTTCTCGATTCGACTGCTCGAAAGGCGCGCGCCGCGGTATTGCCCATTCTCGGCACCAGCGAAGCAAACATCGATGTCGGTGCCGGAGCCGGCGGGGACACGACCAAGAAGATTGATGCCATCGCTGAGGATTTGATCATCGATGAATTGAGGAAGACCGGGCAACCCATAAAAATATTCACGGAAGAACGAGGCCTCGTGTTCATCAACTGTCCCGATAATTCCGAAAAGGTAAACTTGCACGCGATCATCGACCCGATCGACGGCAGCTTCAATGCGACGAGGAACTTGCCATTTTTTGCCGTGAGCATTGCCATCGCAAGCGGCCCGCGGGTCAAGGACATCACCGATGGTGTCGTCTTGAACGTGGCCACGGGCGACGTGCTGGCAGCAACGAGAGGTAAAGGCGCGTGGTTGAACGGGACCCAGCTGAAACCGTTAGAGCAGGATATCCGGTTGCTCGACGCTGCCATGGGCATTGATTTGAACCCCAAGCGCCGCGAGTTCGAAAGATCAGACTTGATACGCCGTTTCGCGTCGCTGATCAACGCGCCAAGGAAGATCCGCGTTCTAGGTTCCAACGCCCTCGAACTCTGCCTCGTGGCGACAGGCGCGCTGGATTGCTTCATCGACGTGAGAGGGAGTCTTAGAATAATGGACATTGCTGCGGCATGGCTCATCGTCAAAGAAAATGGAGGCCACGTCGTGCAGCTGCGCGACGGCAACACGCTGGAGCTTGACTCGCTTGAACTCGGTATTGATGTCCGAATGGCCGTTCTTGCCGCTGGAAACCTCGAATTGAAAAAAGAAATGGAAAAAATCCCAGCTGGCTAGCGCCAGCCGTCCCGTGACAAGCTTTTTTTTGTTGCCGCCATGCCAATCGTCCGAGCAGACTCCCGGAACTTACATGGTCCGCCACGTGCGGTAACCGCAGGAAAAAATGGGGGCTGGAGCCAAGCGACTTGTCCCAATGGGCCCACCCGCATAGGAAACTAAGAGTCCGGCTCCGGCACGCTCGTTGTCCGTGTCCCGTTTGGAAAGCACGTCGCTTGCGACAGGCTCCGGGAATAGGGACACGATATATACATGCTCGTGCTAGAATAGGATGATTTAAAATGAAACGAAGAAAAAATAGAACGAAAGTATCGTTAAACGAAGAGGAATTGACCAAGGATGATGAAGAAGAAAGGTCCGTTGCTG
>JAUQYW010000660.1 GCA_030587525.1 Candidatus Sigynarchaeota archaeon
TCGCGATTGATGGCCACGTCGTCATGCTACGGCTGGAAAAATGCAATATCAAGGAAATCCCGCCATGCATCTCGCGATTCGTCGAAATGCAATATCTCAATGTAAATGACAATTCTATTTCAGAAATTCCGGACTTTTTAGCAAACTTGTTTGCCTTGAAGGTGCTAGCCTTGATCAACAATCGCATTGCTGCACTCCCCGAATCTATCTGGAACGTTCAAAACCTAGAGGAATTGATCATCGCGGGAAATCCAGTCACCGAGATCTCGAGAATTAACCCGATCATAGACGTTCCTCCAGGCCGGCTAAGAACGCTCAAGAATCTTATGGAAGGCAACTTGCTTGATTTTCTACGCCAACTCAAGGTGCTGCAGAACGACCTGATGAATCACTCTAACGATCCAATCAATCTAGAACTAGTCGCCATCATCGGCCAATTCTTGAGCCGGATCAAGCAAGAGTTTCCCGAAGACGTCGTGCACACCTTTGTATCCCGGAGTCTATCTGGACAATAGATAATCCAGCTGCCTCTCGATTGTGATCCCGGCACCTCGGAATTTTCTCATTTTAACTCGAAACACGGAATAACCACGCGATCGGGATGATAGTTCCCTATGATAATTCAAATTATATCTCATTTTTCCTCTTAAAGCTCGCCATATTTGTGGCTACCAGCCCAACAAACGCTATGGTCCCAAAGATCGCCAGCGAATCCATGATAGGGATTTTTGGGTCGACGCCGAATATCATGTCAAGGGTCGCAAACACAAAACCCACGACCCCTACGGGACGCCAAAATCTCGGGTCAATTATGAGCGCCGCGCTCACGAAAGTGGCGAAGAAGCCGAGTGCAATGACGTGGATCTCCGATAAGATCATGTGCGTGATCCAGAAGTCTTCCGAATAGATCCCCCCCATGAAGAGGCAAAATGCCGAGATGAATCCCGATGTTTGCCCGATCCGGAGCAAGATTTTCTGCCACTTCTTTGCCAGGTCCCATGCGGACAATCCGGCCATGTAGAGAACTTCAAATATGGCGGTTAAAATGCACCCAAGGTTGTAGAATAACGCCCCTTTTGGGTTAAAGCGCCAATTTCCGAGGTCGCTCAACCAATTTTCCATAGGACTGTAAGCGGTCGGATATAATCCCAGCGAAAGCATCACGAAGGTGATGTACACCCCGATGAGCGTGAACCCTGTGATTGAACTAAAACGGGTTTTTATAGAAGAAATTTTCATTGTATTCTCAACGATGTCTCTGTTTTTATAACTTTTCCTCATTTCAAGGTTTTATGACCTAATTTTTACATTTTTTCAGAAAGGTATTTCATTGTTTGTCTAGACGGCGGGCGCGAACACGGCGTTCGAGTCCGACAAGAAGACGTAGTCCATACTGACATCCGACATGCTTCTGCTGGCCATTACTCGCTATCACGGCCGAGATGCGCCCCAAATACTTGGGTTGCTGTTTCCCGGGCTCAAGATCTCGCATCATACCGATATTTGGACTGATCGCTGATTCTCAATATTTTATTACTGATTCTTTTATTCCATGCGACCAAGCAACCAAGCTTTTTTTAATTTGAAATGTTATTACCCACATATAAAAAGGAAAAATCGAGATCCATGTCAAAAAAAGAAATTGAGATCGATCCGGCCATCCAATTAAAACTTTCGCAGATGCTTGAAGAATTGGAAAGCAAGACGGAGCTGGAAGGCTGTGCAATCATCTCATCGACCGGCTTGCGCATTGCACATGCTGATTCATCGGTTGGCCCTCGCATTGATGCTGATTTGTATTCCGCGAGCCCCGCAGCGCTGTTGTCGCTTGGTTCAACCGTCACAATGACTTTGGAATACGGTGAGGTTACCGAGGTGGTCGTGAGAGGGGGAAAAGGGTTCACGATCATAACAGCATCGAAAGACACGCCATTTATTTTGCTCGCGACGAGTAAAAAGGGCTATAAGTTGGGCTATTTCTTCCAAATTTTGCGAAAAATGTATAAGAAAGCCGCCGAAATGCTCAAGGACGTGGAAATCGGCACAGCGAGTTATTGATTATTCGTATTTATTCACGGGATTGTCCCGGATGGCAAATTTCATTTTTCCGGTCTTGGATGATAGCCACATATAACTTGGCATTTTCTAACTGGTTGTAGCGGTCTCGATCTCGTGAGATATTAGAGGATGGTCATGAAAAGTAACAACCACTTGCTTGAAAAATGCATTTCAATTGGTATGCTAATGCTCTTTTGCGCTGTCCTCATCCCAGGCACCACATCTCAATCGCTCTTACTTACATCCCCAAGAGTCGAACAAGAAAATTGGTTTGCATGGAACGAGTTCACCTTTTCTGTTATATACACGCAGCTAGATAATGTTCCCCCAGACACCATAAATGCTGCTGTTTGGGAGAGTGATGATAGTGGACTTTGTAGGTTTCACCATCTATCCAAGGTGGATTCTTCCGATTACGATTACACGGACGGTTGTATGTATGCAATAACGTTGACACTTTCAAGTGGAACCCATAAATACGCTTTCTGTACTTATAATGGTAGTTTTGATAATTGGACACCTGTTGAAAGTATCGATGTCGTGGATATGAATGGCATCATTGCAATCGTCGTGACCATTATCCTCTTGATAATCGTTGCACGGGTCGGGATCGGCGTGGTAATTAACAAGCACAAGAAACATGTTTCTGGGTCCTCGACAATCCTCTATGCACGACCTTCTCACCCTCTAACTTCTCACCCCCAAAAACCTGCATCATCGATGAAGAAGGTTGCATTATCTGCCACCCAGCCAACCGTTATGGTCAAGGTCTGCACGCAATGCGGTGCTAGGCTAATCGATGGAAAATGCGTTGGGTGTGGGCAAGATATCCAGACCTTGGAGTCTTCACTCATGGAGGATATTGGAAACGAGATACGTATGCAATGCCTCACCTGCGGCGAGATATCGAAGGTGCAAAAGCAATCTTTCGTAGTTGAAACGGGAAAGTTTTGCCCGAAATGCGCGACGGAAATGCACGTGTCTGTCAAGTGTGCGATTTGCCATCGAAGAGAAAATCTTTCCAAACAAGCCTTCAAGGTGCTAGGTGGTAAAGAGTATAAGTGCATAACTTGTACGAGAAAGGAATTATAAGCGAAGTGAAGAGAAATCGGGACGACTACTCGTTCCACGAGAAGGGATTTCAAGCCATTAAATCATGCCGAGAAGTTTCGCCTTTTTGTCTTGAAATCCATCGAGACACATTTTATTCACCCGGATAGTTTTGCCAGGTTGAACAGATAACCATCTCGGGAGTCATATGAATCCTGTTTTTTTATCCCGGTATTTCATAGTATTTCGCTGTTGCTGGTGGAACCAAAGCCATATTGACAAAATGGAAATAAAAAGGAGTTTATTCCTCATCGCTACCGGCTTCGGTAACCGTGACCGAACCACCGGCGCCGGAAATCTTTTCCACGGCCTTGGCACTGGCCATCTCGACCGTGATGTTATATTTCCCGTTGACATTACCCGTGCTCAGGAGCTTGTTGTACCCTATTTGCCCGAGGTCGATCTCGTAATGCGTGCCTTTCTTGACGGCCGCGCCCGCCTTTTCGAGCTCGGGGAGCTTGATCTCCATGTCCTTGATATTGATGGGGTTCACCTTCTTGACGACCACGGTTGGCCGGTGAAAGCCATGCTTGCCCCAATAGCCATTCGCACCATAATAGTGGATGATCCACGACCTCCGGTGCTTGCACCCGCCTGCATGACCGAAACCGCCGTTTTTCCCGCTGCCACGGTGCTGGCCTTGGATTCCCCAGCCGCACACGCGGCTCCCGCGGTATTTTGAACGATTTGACTTGTACTTAATCGATCCACGAGCCATCAGACCATCCTCTCCAGCAATTTGTCGATACCATTCGGATAGAAACCCAGCGAGCCGCCGACCTGGGATTGCACCTTGATGCCCTTGAAGAAGCCGCCGCGCGCGGGGTGCAACCGGAACACGGGCACGATTTGCTTGTTGATGTCGGCGTACTTGACTTCGAACTTCAACAACGCGTCGGCAAGATCCTCGAAACTCGCATACCCCGTGAGGTTCTTCATGCTCGCCTCGTCGAGCGGGCGCCGTCCGGTCAGTTTTCCTTTCTTTTTCAGCAAGTCGACGAGCGTTTCCTTGGTGACCGTGCCATAGGCGATGAAATCCTTGATCTTGAAGAGCATGCCGTTGACGTCCGACGTCGCCCAGAGGAGGACCGCGTGGTGCTTCTTGTGCAGCCGCAAGAGTTCCATGGTCTTTAGAACCCAGTGCGCTTTTTTCGCTTCGCCGCGGATGCGTATCGCCACGAGCAGCACGTCCTTGAGATCCTTCGCATGCACCTTTGGCGCTTCAACGACTTGCGCGGCGACCGCGCTTTGTGATTCTTTCTTGCCCATACGATTCACGTCATGTTATGATCGTTTACTTCATGGTTTCCATGCTCGAAATCTTCATGGTCCTCCGCAATGCGTCCCATGTAGCTTTAGTCATATTTGCAGTGCTTCTGGTCTTCCCTGACGCGTGCGACCACACGTCCTTGATGCCTGCAAGTGCCAACACGACCTTTGACGTGTCGGCCACTGCCAAGCCCACGCCTTTGGGTGCAGGAATGAGTTGTAGCTTGATCGAGCCTGCCTTGCCGGTCACCTTGAACGGGAGCGTATGCGGCTCGCCGCAACCGCACTCCCAGCTACCGCAACCGCGCCGCACGGGGATTAAACCGATCTTGGCCAAGTTCATGGCCTTCCGGATCGCCGGCCCGATTTCCTTGGCTTTCGCTTCGCCCAAGCCGATATACCCGTCAGCACCGACCACGACCGTCACCTTGAAGTTGCTCTGCTCGCCTGCATCGGTTTGCTTCTGGACGAGCTTGACATCGCAGACCTCCTCTTTAATATTAGGCAAAAGTTTATCAACAATTTCAACTTCCTTGATCGGGAGCACCATCGAGAAGATTTCATCGATGTTCGTGATTTCCCCTTCTTTCACCTTCTTGCCGAGTTTCGTGCGGGGTATCCACTGCGGGGGCTTCGCCCTCATGGGCTCCCTGCCCTTGCGCTGCCGGCCCTTCCTGCCACCGCCTCGGCGGTCGGAACCAGGACCAGAAGGCCGTCTAGATTCTTCTGCCATGATCATCATGCACCGTTTTAAGCATAATCCTTGTCGATCTTTTTCTTGATATCGGCGACGACGGACGAGATCTTCGCCAGGTCAGCGCCGTTTTTCATTATCTGTGCAAACTGGACGGGAGTTGCCGAACCACCTTCCTCGGCAGCTTCGCCAGCTTCCTTCGATTCTTTCTTGATCTGCTTCGCGTACGCCTCGATGTGCTTTCCTGTCAAGCGGTCCTCGGGCGGGAAGATTTCATCCGAAGCAGGCACGTCGATGCCCGTGTCGATGATGCCCTTGAGTGCTGCGTAGGTGCGGCTCATGTGGGTCCGCAGCCCGATGTCGGCGACCCCTTCGGTCAAGCCCGCCTTGGCTGCTTTCTTGCCCAGGAGATAGCCCACGAGATAGGCGCACGGGACGTTTCCCGTGCCGTATTTCCAGCCATACGTTTTTTCGAGATCCTTGGACGTCGCCGCGGCGAGGATCATGTCGCCTTTCAACCGCGCGTTGGTGGCCTGGCACGTGATGTTCTTCACGGTCGGCCGTATCACGACGCGGGTCCTGCCCGACGTGAGCAAGCTCCTTCGCAGGTAGAAGTTTGTCTTGCCTTCCCGCCTGCGCCGGAAGGCCACGCGATAATTTGGTCCTTTTGCCATTTTTTTTCACTCTTGATTTTATTTCTTGGCTTTTTCCTTCTTGAGCACACCCTTGTCCTGCATGAATCTCTTTAGCTGATTTACGTTCTTGAAGCTACCTCCCTTCGCTAGAGCATAATATTTCTGATAAACGGAGGTTTCGATAATTTCCTTGTCCCGTAGGTTCTGGAGGAAAGCTCGTATCGACCGGATATGGCCGATCCACGTCTGCTTCGGCCGCGTCCTCGCGGTCGCAACGCCTTTCCTCGACCCGGGACCGGAGCGGCGGCCCTTCACCTTCTGCTCGTGGATCGCTTTGGCCCTGGCGCGGCTTACGCCTATCGCGTACCGCTTCTTGATGACACCGCTGTTGATGAGGCCGCGGACATCGCGCATGGTGATGGCCGTGGAAATCTCGCTGGACATGAAGGGATCCATGAACACGCGGTTTTCCCCGCATTTGAGGGCTTTCGCCGCCATCCGTCGTTGAGCGTTCAAATTCATTTCTTGTCACCATCCTTGACGTCCTTTTCGACGTCCTTGAGGTCCTCGTCGGACAGGTCCACTTTCTTGCCGGTCTTTGTCGCGTCTTCCGTCTCGACCTTGCCGACGGTGGCGTCGACATCGGGTGAGATCTCGGCTGCCTCCGGGGCTTCCTCGATCTTGATGCCGGGATTGAGCAGCTTGAACCCGCGACCGAGGATCACGTCTTTCAACGTGATGCGTTTCTTGCGGCCCACGCTCGCGCCGATCATAATGGCGTGGCGCTTCGGCTTGAGGGCATTGAGCTCGTGCTCGGAATGGATCACGACGCACTCGTAGCCGCTAGGGTGCATGCCGCGGATCTCGCAGTCGGTCCTGAAGCCCACGGTCGGGCTGCTGGGCAAGCCGCCCTTGCTGCCGCGGCGATATACCCAGCGCATCTTGGTGTCGTTCCCTTGAGGGCGCCTCCACGATGTATGCAGCCGCACGTAGCGCCAGGATTCGCCTCGAATAAATGATTCGTGATGCTTGTTAGCTTTCGCAATTTTTTGCTTGATCTTTTCACGCTTTGTCTTCATCATCGTTCATCTCGATGCCGTGTTGGTTCACAACTTCACGTGCCAGAACAGGCTTTCCCCGGCGTACTTCTCAAACACGTAGATGCCGTCCTGGAAAATCCTGCGGTCCTTGTGGAAAACCTTGGCACATTGCTGGATGCGGCCCGCGTTCAGGCTCACTTCTTCCTTATCGATGCCCTCGATCACGACTTGATCCTTGGTCGTCGTGATTTTCACATTGCCAACGATTGGAACCGTGCGGTTACCCCGTTCACCCTGGAAGTTTTTGATTTCAAATATATTCTTGTTTTTATCAACGCTGCAAGTGACGGGGAAGTGGGCGTAGGCAATGACCATCTTGTACTTGAAACCTTGCGTGACGCCGATGATCATGTTCTTGATGTGCCCCTCGACGGTGCCGACCATGGCCATGTCCGCTTTCCGCGGGAACTTGGCTTCGACCGTGATCTTGTCCTTGGATGGCATATTTAGCTCGACGTTTCGAGCGTGCGAAAAATCGCGGGCAACCATGCCTTTCGGTCCCTTGACCTCGACCTTCTTGCCGTCCAGCTTGCACGAGACCTTCTGGTCGGCGGGAATCTTCACTTCCCTGCTGATATACGCATATTTCATGGGATGATCACTTCGTTAGGGATTGATCGTGTTTATATACATGGTTAATAGACGTAGGCGAGCAGCCTTCCGCCGAAGCCTTTTTGCTTCGCGTCCTCGTTGGTCATGATGCCGCGGTTCGTGGACAAGATCAAGAAACCGAACCCCTTGGAGGGGAGGAACTTGGTTTCCCATTGCTCGATTTCTGCCTTCTTCACCGCGTACCGGGGCTTGATCGATTGTGCCTTGTTGATGTGACCGAGCAGCTCGACTTTATAGGTGCCCGATGCGCCGTCATCGATGAGTTCGACGACACCGATGTATCCTTTCTGCATCAAGACGTTCAAGACCTTGCCTATCAGTTTCGAAGCGGGATGGAGGTACACGTAGTTTTTACTGCGAGCTCTCTCGGCATTATTGATGACCGACAACGCATTTGAAAGGGGATCCAGTAGCATTCTTTGATTTCACCAGATTAGTGGTATTTATGAAATTTCAAATCAGGCGCAACTTCTCGAAAACATCGCCTGCAGATATCCAACCCGTACGCTCGAATTACACCGCGGAAGGTACCGCAACGTCTACAACGAACACCGTTCTGAATTGGAGTCTTTTTTGCCATAGTTTTGTTCACTTCTCCTCATTAATACAAGTTTACTTCGATCACGTCGACGATTTCCGCCTTGAACTTCTCTTCGAGGAAGAGCATGGTCTCGGCCTTGGACACGTATTGCTTTTTCGGTATCTTGGCACGGCGGACCTTCCGCACGCGCACGCGCTGTCCAGGCCTCGTCACCTTGATCGTGATCTCGAACCCGAGCACGCCGATTTCTGGCGAGTATTTCATGCCCGGGATGTTAATGTGCTCCTTGACACCCCAGCTCACGTTCCCGAAGTTGTCGAATGATTTTCGCAAGATCTTGTAATCATGCTCGACCATCGCCTTCTTGATGAAGGTCTCGGCCGTCTCGCCACGGAGCGTGACCATCGCCGCGATTTTTTCGCCCTTGCGGATGTTGAATTCCTTGATGCTTTTGTGCGCTCCCACGAGGTTGGCCTTCTGTCCCGTCATTTCCTCAAGAACTTGCGCTGCCTTTTGCAGCGTCTCGCCTGCTTGGCCGACCGCCAGGTTCACGACGACCTTGTCTAGCCGTGGTTTCATGTTGGGATTCTTCTCCCAGAGCGCCTTGATTTCTTGCTTCTTGATGTTGGCAACTTGCGACATGTTCCATCACTCCGTTCACAAGCCCACCGCGATGACAGGCTTGTCATCGCCGAGCACGAACACGTACTCCATCTTCGTTTCGAATTCAATTCCACCTTCATCGAGGGTGGCCACATCATTCTTTATGATGCTCGTGATCTTGGTGATCTTGCCCTTTCGGCCGTTGTTGATGCCCGCGTGGACGATCGCCAGCTTCCCTTTTTCAAACTTGATATGGTCCGCGATCTTCCCGGACTTCAGGTCGATCTGGACGACGTCGTTGGTCTTGTACACGTCCTCCTTGGGCTTCGCGGGATCCTTGACCTTGATGATGATGCTGCGCCCGTCGTGCAGGTTCAGCTGGATATGACCGCCAACCATGCTCTTCTTATTGATGATCTTGCAGAGCTTGTATTCCTTGTCCTTCGTGACCTCGACCGGCTTCAAGTTGTACATAGCGTCCGGCATCATGCGGAAAGTTTTGCCGATGGCGGGAATCTCCACGATGTCCATGAGACCGAGGGGAAAATGCATATCCTTGCGTGCCTTGCCATCGACGAGGACGCCGCCGTTGTTAAGGATCTTCTTGACCTCCACCGCGCTGCGGGCGACCTTGAGCAAGTCTCTCAAGAAATAAATGATCGTGAAGCAATTATCGCCTGGATGAGGGCCAGGGATTGGCTTGGCCACATACTCGTACTCTTTCTTCGAGATACGCCAGAAATCGGGCGCGTTCAAGCGCCGGATCATAAGGCTCCTTCCTTTTCCTGCCATGTATATCACTTTTTACCTTTCTTGCCGACGGTCTTGGCAGCCTTGCCCTCCATATCGGCGACTCGCTTCGAGATGCTGCGGCGCTCGATTATCTGCTGGCGCCGCTTGTCCACGTCGACGAGCTTCGTGATGATGACCTTCGATGGATGGATCGGGTAGAAATGCGTGCTGCCGTCCGCTTTTTCCTTCGTGATTTCTTCCACATCGATGGTGTATTCTTTCTTGTTCAGGCTCATGACTTTGCCTTCAAGGTCCTTGAACTGGCCCGACACGACGCGCACGTGGTCGTTGACCCGGATGGGCAACCGCTTGATGTCGTGCTGCTCGATCAGCGCCTTCTCCAGCTTCGCGTTGAATTGGGAGCCGCGCCGGTGCAGAGGCATGTCCCTTAACCAATTTCTCTGTTTTTTAGGTTGTTTTGAAACCGGTTTTTTTGTGACTGTCATTGTGAATTTCCCCGCATTGTTGTGGTGGTTATATGATTAGCGACGCGATCGATGACAAGCGAGGCCAGAGAATCGCGGCTTCCTTTGCCATTGGGCCAGAAATCTCCGTGCCCTTTGGTTCGCCAGCGTCGTTAACGATCACGACCGCGTTGTCTTCAAATTCGATGTGTTGGCCACTGGCCCTGCGGAAGTGCTGTTTTTGACGGATGATGACACCACGGACGATTTTACGTCGCATGTCCGGTGTACCCTTTTGCACGGCAAGCACCACCATCGAACCTATCGTCGCTAACGCGACTTGCTGGTAGTGCGCCTTGTATTTCGGAACGGCGATGATTTTCGCCGTCTTCGCGCCCGAGTTGTCGGCACATTTAACAATGGACTCGATTTCCAGCCCGCGGGTGATGCCCGGCTGGAAGATCACGCCTTTCTTTCCGATTTTTCGCTTGCCCATGGATCATCACGTTTATGCTTGGGGTTCCTTGTCCTCCTTGGGTTTTTCCTTGGGCTGCACCGACTTGTTCTCGATCACGACGGCAGCGACCGTCTTGGAAATCTTTCGCGTTTCCATAAAGATCACGTGGTCACCTACCTTGCACGTGATGCACGGGGGGCAATGGACGCTTCTCTTGGAATTACGTCGTTCGAATCGCTTGTATTTTTTGACCTTGAACAGGAAGTCCCGCCGCACGGTGACGGTGTGCTGCCGCTTCGTGCTCGTGATGGTGCCTTCGTAGAGCCTGCCCCGCACCGTGATCGCGCCATGATAGGGGCAATGCTTGTCGTCGCAGGCCTTTTGCGGAACGTTCGTGACCTTGATGCCGATGTTTCTCGATTCTGCCATGAGAGTTCACTTGGATGTTACGTGTATTGTTTTTTTCCGATGTTCTTGATGCGGTCCCACGGGCGCCCGATTAGCAAGTCACCGGGAACCAGCACGGTCTTGCCCGAGGGCAAGGTTATCGCAAACGTGTTGTGTTTCTTCAGCACGCGGGCGATGCGGCCATCATCGCGCCGGACGACGATCGTGTTGGCGGTCTCGTCCACGATGGTTCCGTCCAGGCCCGCGAGGGAGTCGCAAGCCGGCCGGTGCAGCGCCACGCGCAGCCCGACCAGCTCGTGGAACAGGATGTTCTTGGGGAGGATGGGCATCTGCGCTCGTCCCGCCAGCACCGCGTGCTCGTCGTCGTTCATGCTTGCTTGGTGTTAGCTGTTTTTTGTTCCAGGTTGATGAATGTCAGCAGCCTGGCGATGGTCTTCTTGAGGCTCTTGATCTTGCCCGGGGACTCGGTCGTGTTGCCCGCGGCGAGCAAGGCGCGCTGGTAGGCGAGCTCGCTCCGGTACTCGGCGAGCTTCTTTTGCTTCTCCTCGATGCTCATGTCCTTGATGCGCTTCTTGTTCATCTTTGCCATGTGGTTTCACGCTCGTTACTTCTTGTCCTCGTCGATATCTTCCTTGGGCGTCTCGTCGCTGGCTTCTTTCTCCGGCGCTGCCTCGTTGTCGACTTCTTCCTTGGGAGTTTCGTCACCGGCTTCTTTCTCCGGTGCTGTCTCGTCGCTGGCTTCTGCACCCTCGTCGGTTTCCTCGCCGGCATCTTCCTCGAGCGCCTCATCAGCACCCGGTAGCTTGCCTTTGATCTTGCCTATGACTTCCTTCGCGGGGACTTCCACGACAGGCTCTTCGCCGGTACCAGCCTCCTTGATCACCGGTTCCTCGGCGACGGGTTCCTTTGGAGCACCCACGAGCGGCACCGGCGCGGCGAGCGGTTCCTTGGCCGTGATGCGGTCCTTGAATTCAGGGCTCAGCTTGTCCGGGCCGAGGTAAGTGACGCTTTTGGGATTATCGTAATTGAGTGGTAGAATGCTGATGCGAATACCTTGCACGCCTGACTTGAGTTTGGCATGCGCGCAGCCATGGCTCACCCATTTCACGGGATCGCCGCATCGCTTGATGTTGCCCTGGCGCATCTTCACGTAGCGCGCTCGCTGGGAGGTGATCTTGCCCGTGATGACGATCTCGCAGCCCTCGGCGCCTGCTCGCATGATGCGACGCAGCAATCCGTAACCGGCCCGCCGGTAGTGCTGGCCTTTCTCGATCGCGCTCGCGAGCCGCTCGGCCATGATCTGTGCATCGAGCTCGGGATTCTTGACCTCGTCAACATCGATTTGGGGATTTTCAATCTTGAAATCACGGGCCAGCACCTCGGTGAGGCCCTTGACGTTGCTCCCCTTCTTGCCGATGACCAGGCCAGGGCGAGCAGCCTTGATCGTGACGCGCGTGCCCAGCGGAGTTTTCTGGATATCCAGTCCTGCGAAGCCCACGCCTTCAAGATTCTTTCGGAAAAATTCCTTTAATTCAAGCTGTTCACGCTGCTTAACCGCGAAGATGTGCTTTACACTAGGCATGTTTCTACCACGATGATGATTATGAGATGATGATTATGTCGGGATGATAATTTTCATGCAATTTTTTGCCCGGTTTTGACCGGGGCAATGGTTCTTGTGAATGATTTGGCCGATTTAAATATTCTTGGCTTTCCGTCGGTCGAAGGCTTTCTCGATCGCAACATGGACTAGCAAGATAGCGTGAATTTCCTCGCTTGCCGATGCGCATCCAAATCGGATAGAGAATCCGCCGCGACATCCCACATTATACCCACGGCCAATCATTGCACACATGGGATAGGGGATTCTCCTTACGGAGATGACCAACGGGTATGTGAGTGAATTAAACAGCGAATTAAAAACATTCCAAATGAAGTCGGGAAGTTTCTTAG
>JAUQYW010000697.1 GCA_030587525.1 Candidatus Sigynarchaeota archaeon
CCGCGATGCGATCATGGATCAAATCGTATTCACATGCAAGAAGTGCGGGCGGCCGCTCGTGGCGACCGTGGCCATGAAGACCCGCAAATGCGCGGCGTGTGGCGCGGTGAACCCGATCCACGCATTCCGGCGCGAGCATCCCGTGCCCATCTCGGAGGCGGCAGGCGTGGCGACGGCCAAGGCGAAGAAGACCGAGGAGCCCGGGAAACCGCAAGTGATCAAGCGGCGCACCGCCAAGCCCGGGAATGCGGATGGTGATGAGCCGTGACAGGCGAACCCATCGAGCTGTTCACCACGACCACGTGCGCCAGGTGCAAAGCGCTGGCAGCCATACTGGACGCGGCGGGCGTGCCCTACGTGAAGCGGGAGATCGACGTGGATCCCGAGGCCATGACGGATGCGCTGATGCTCGGCATCTTGGAAATACCTGTTTTAAAAAGAGGAGATAATTTCTTTCGATGTGGAATTGATCTCGAGGATGTGAAGGTATTACTCGCCCAATTACTTGGTTAAGCTTGCGCTTTCGATTTTGGGTGAATTCCGAGCTCTTGTTTCATTTCCGCATCGAACATAGTTTTTCAAACTAGCGATAACATAAGTTATAAAAACACGTTCGTCAATCTTGTTGGTAACCATGAGGGCCTTTACAGTCTAGAATCTCTTACAATCAGACAAGATAAATCAACGTGCATTCACATGCTCAGAAGACTCATACTCGCCATCTCTCTCTTTGCAATAGGGTGTTCGGTATTCATCCAACCATGCAGTAGCGTGGAATTCATGCCAATTTCGGTATCTCAAGCAAGCAGTAGTCATCTTCCCTTCTATGCTAAATTTAATAAGACCTGGGGCATCGGTGGAACCAATGAATATGGGAACGCCATAGAAATTGATTCCACGAGCATATTCATCGCTGGAAATAATAGCGCATCCGCATTTATAGCAAAATATGATTTGGAAGGTAATCCGCAATGGAATCTTGAGTGGAATCTTGGTTATGCAACTGTTGGAAATGATCTGGGTATCTCGAGTGATGCAATCTACCTCGTGGGTGCAAATGCAAGTAGTGCGTATCTTGTTAAATATACTAAAGGTGGTGTGTATCAATGGAATCGTACATGGATGCAAACATCTTATACAAGAGGGAACGGCGTTGATATAGACAATTTGGGAGACGTGTATGTTGTCGGAACCGACGGCTATTCTGACAGTGCGATCATCGTGAAGTACTTCTCCAACGGGACTAAATCATGGAATAGCACGTGGAGTGGCGCCTCCTATGATAATGGATATGGAATCGTGGTAGATGAGAATGCAAATGTCTACATCACGGGTTGTA
>JAUQYW010000698.1 GCA_030587525.1 Candidatus Sigynarchaeota archaeon
CCGCGATGCGATCATGGATCAAATCGTATTCACATGCAAGAAGTGCGGGCGGCCGCTCGTGGCGACCGTGGCCATGAAGACCCGCAAATGCGCGGCGTGTGGCGCGGTGAACCCGATCCACGCATTCCGGCGCGAGCATCCCGTGCCCATCTCGGAGGCGGCAGGCGTGGCGACGGCCAAGGCGAAGAAGACCGAGGAGCCCGGGAAACCGCAAGTGATCAAGCGGCGCACCGCCAAGCCCGGGAATGCGGATGGCGATGAGCCGTGACAGGCGAAGCCATCGAGCTGTTCAGCACGACCACGTGCGCCCGGTGCAAGGCGCTGGCAGCCATGCTGGACACGGCGGGCGTGGCCTACGTGAAACGGGAGATCGACGTGGATCCCGAGGCCATGACGGACGCGCTGATGCTCGGCATCTTGGAAATACCTGTTTTAAAAAGAGGAGATAATTTCTTTCGGTGTGGAATTGATCTCAAGGATGTGAAGGTATTACTCGCCCAATTACTTGGTTATGCTTACGCTTTCGATCTTGGGTGAATTCCGAGCTCTTGTTTCATTTCCGCATCGAACATGGTTTTTCAAACTAGCGATAACACAAGTTATAAAAACACGTTCGTCAATCTTGTTGGTAACTATGAGGGCCTTTAAAGTCTAGAATCTCTTACGATCAGACCAGATAAATCAACGTGCATTCACATGCTCAGAAGACTCATACTCGCAATCTCTCTCTTTGCAATAGAGTGTTCAGTATTCATCCAACCATGCAGTAGCGTGGAATTCATGCCAATTTCGGTATCTCAAGCAAGCAATAGCCATCTTCCCTTCTATGCTAAATTTAATAAGACCTGGGGCATCGGTGGAACCAATGAATATGGGAACGCCATAGCAATTGATTCCACGAGTATATTCATCGCTGGAAATAATAGCGCATCCGCATTTATAGCAAAATATGATTTGGAAGGTAATCCGCAATGGAATCTTGAGTGGAATCTTGGTTATGCAACTGTTGGAAATGATCTGGGTATCTCGAGTGATGCAATCTACCTCGTGGGTGCAAATGCAAGTAGTGCGTATCTTGTTAAATATACTAAAGGTGGTGTGTATCAATGGAATCGTACATGGATGCAAACATCGTATACAAGAGGGAACGGCGTTGATATAGACAATTTGGGAGACGTGTATGTTGTCGGAACCGACGGCTATTCTGACAGTGCGATCATCGTGAAGTACTTCTCCAACGGGGCTAAATCATGGAATAGCACGTGGAGTGGCGCTTCCTATGATAATGGATATGGAATTGTGGTTGATGAGAATGCAAATGTCTACATCACGGGTTGTACCTATAGTTATGGCGTAAACGGGGACATGTTCCTTGCA
>JAUQYW010000335.1 GCA_030587525.1 Candidatus Sigynarchaeota archaeon
CTTTTTTCCAAAAGAAAACGCTGTTTTCAGCTGCAGTTACGAGCAAATCTCTTTGAAGAACCGGTTCAGGGCCAGGCAATATTCCCAGGACGCGGGAATCGGACAAGCTAACGATCTCGTTGTTCGACGTAAATGCAACGAGATGACCACCCGTTGTGTAGAGAAGCCTGCGGCAAGGGAAATCGCCCATGAACTGGATGCGTGCCCCAACACCGCCATAATCCACGTGGAATATCTTTCCCGACCTCGTCTGTACCATCAGCCTCCCGGTGGGGGAATATCCAGCGATGACCGGTGGGCTATCGAAATAACCGCCGAAACCTTCGTAGCTACCGGCCTTGCCGAGAAATCCCATGCTGGTGGATCCCGCAACGTGCTTGTTTTCATCGCGCAAAATCAAGGCTTTCTTCAATTGAGCCGGGATGTTACGCTTCTTTTCTTTCAAGAGATTAGCGAGCTTCGCATATTCCTCGATGGAAGAAAGGCTCGCCGGGCAAAACCAGTGATCGTTGATCAAGAACTGGAGCAATAAATCGCGGATTTCCTGGATGAGTTCCGGGGGGCAATCGAGCACGTCGACCGGCACCTCGTGAAACATCAGCTTGACCAGCACGGCGGCGGGAAACGAGCCGGACCGCAACACTGAAATGGCGTGCTCCCTGCGTTTCACGTCGCCCGCGAACCATGCTGAAACATGGATGGTGTCTTGGATATTAGCCCTCGTTTTTTGAACCACGTCGATGATATCATCCATTATGGCATAAAATGGCGTGGAGAGCTCGCGCAAGTTCTCGCCAGCATTGAACAAGAGCCAGAATACTTCGAACGAGGTGCCGAGAAGGCCGATTGCAGCTGCGCGGGACGCGATGCGATCGAACAGCAAGTCTTGCGAGACGGCAACGATGCCCTTGTCCGGAAATGCATAGTATCTTTTTTTAATGGCGAGCACGAGCAACTTAACGAGCAAGATCAAGTTTTCCTTTTGCGTGGTCGATAATTGCCCAGGCGTTTCTTCTTGCCTGGCCATCGTCTCGTAAACCGGCTTCACGCACCGTTCAAAACCACGGCGCAATTTCGAATCGAATGCTTCGTCTTGCAAGGGAAAATACTTGTCGATGAAATCATTGATCAATTTCCTGTGTTCCATCACGAATTGGCGGAAGCCGACATCATTCATGAACTCGTTCATCCCTTGAATTGAAGCCATTTCAAGTAATTGCCGTATCGCTGGTGGTAGTATTTTAACTTGAGCACGGTATCGTAGACGTACGACAGCAATTTTGATTCTTTCGATAGCTTCGTGATGGCATTCTCGATGGCCGCTAGCCGCTTGTTCACTTCCGCTTCCGTGAGCCCGTCCAGCCCTTGTTCGAACTCTTGCTCGATAGGCGTCAAGGGATCGGCGTTGTCCCAGTTGATCTCGTCATAAAGCGCCATAGACAAATCCCACAACTTCCGGATCCACGCGATGCGATCTGTCGCAAACATCGGGTTCGACATAAATACTGGTGATTCCAAGTTAGGAAATAGTTTTTCTCGAAGCAGCCATGGGAGGATTTGACGCAAGTCCTCGAGCGTCACTTCTGGATTGCCTCGGAAATATGCCATTGCTTTTACAAAATTGATGATCGTTAACCTCGCTCGAACGGAAATGCCGTTCTGCGTCTGGCTGCACAAGTTCTGGACCTTGTCCCGCCCGCAATCAGCGCGACACACTTCCGATAAGGCCTTTCCCCCGAGCCGGATGACATCCTTCGACTTGTACTCGACGATGTTGGCGGCGAGATCGCAGAAATCGAATTGTGACGTGAAGAACTCGAGGCGGCGCACGACTGGTTTCGGGATCGGAAGCCTTGCAATTTCCTTGTAAGCCTGATCGAGTTCCGCCGGCGTGAAGATGATGTCCTTGGGTACCACGTTTTCAGGCTTGATCCCGCTCTCGACGCGGAAGAGGAGCTCATCGAGGAACAGGCTGTTGAAATTGAGTGCGATCACGACGATGTCCAGCCGGTCCTTTAATGCTTCGATGACTTGATACGTGCCTCCTCCTATATCGTCGTTGGCCGTGAGGAACCATGCGCTCTCGCCGCATTCGACGACTTGATCGAGCACCTCCGCATAGCCATCGGCAAGTAGCGTGAGCAGCGCGGATTGCGTGCGGGTCGGGATGCGGTTGTATTCATCTACGATCTTGACGCGCATGTCGATCCATTTGCGCCAGGCGATCTTCACTTCCTCCATTTGTTTCGCGTTGAGCAAATCGCGGGGCAAAGGATTGCCAAGCAGATCCGATATCGTCATCTGTGGCTGCCCGTGCTGCACGGCTTGCTTAATTTCCTTCATCGGGTAACCCGCGAGCAATCCCATCAACAACGCCGAGGCGGTCTTTCCTCGACCGGGCCCGCCGATAAACAGCGCCCGTTTCCGCACGAGAAAGTTGAGCAACGGGAGCATCACGAATGACGAGTAGGACTGGTCTGACGGCAAGGTGAGCTTTGAACCGGCACCCGTGAACCGGACCTCGAATGGTGCCTTGCTGGAGTTAAATTCGATGTCATAGAAGGGCGAGATGATGGCATTGTTCACGATCCAAAAATATGCCTTCCGGATTTTCTCGTCCGGGGTTATCGCACCGGGTTCGCCAGTTTTTTTCTCGCCGGATACCACGGCGGTCGCGGAACCCTCGAAAATCTGGCCAACGTCGTATTTCGGCGTCTCGATCCGCTTCGAGCTCGGATTCACGGGGGACATGGATACGTGCGCCGGGTTCTTCTTGACCGAGGCCGGGTCATCAGCCGGAGGATCGTTGCTCGCTGGAGCAATTGTTTTCTTGCCCATGATAGGAACCGTAACTGAATGTGATTAAATATATTACGATAATATCTCTTGATATCTTCGGATGGAATGGGGCGGGTGTTCGACATCACCCGGATCGGGTCATCTATCCACATCAAAGTTGATCTAACCAGAGATCTACATTGTCTTACCTCATCCGTAACCCAATGATATTTAAAAAAAGAATAAGAGCGTTTCAACGATTCTTGTTCAGCTTTCCAGCAAACCATCCCTGATCTTGATGATCCGGTGCGCCCGGGATGCAACCGCGGGATCGTGGGTCACGATAAGGAATGTTTGCTTGTGTTCCGTGTTCAATGTCTCGAAGAGCTTGATGATCTCCCTCCCGGTTTTCTGATCGAGATTGCCCGTCGGCTCGTCAGCGAGGACGATCAAGGGGTCGTTCGCCAAAGCTCGCGCAATGCTCACGCGTTGCTGCTCGCCGCCAGAGAGCTTGGTCGGCAATCGATCCTCTTTCCCTTTCAATCCCACTTTTTCAAGCAAATCCAGTGCTTTCTTGCGTTTTTGTTCCTCTGATATGTTCTGGATAGACAAGGGAAGCATGACATTTTCCAACGCGGTCAAGACCGGGATTAGATTATAATGCTGGAACACAATGCCAATCTGTAAACGGCGTATCTTTGCGAGCTCGGTCTCTCGTTGAAGGCTGTGGATTTTTTCTATTCTCTTTTTTGAAAGAGGTATTCGCGCCACGGGTGAAATTGTTCCAGAAATCGCAAGAGCCTTCACTTGAATTCCCGCTTTATCGTCAGCCCGGTTTTCTGGGGAATAAAGCGACTTCCCGTTGAGGATGACATTTCCCGCGGTCGGCGTATCGAGTGCGGCTATGATGTTAAGAAGCGTCGATTTCCCACTGCCGGACGGGCCCATTAAACTCACGAATTCCCCTCTTTCGATTTCTAGCGAGATGCCTCTTAGTGCGTGGACGGTTTCTTTTCCTATTTTGTAATCCTTGACCACGTTGTCAAGCTTAAGGATGACGTCTTTCTGTACCTTGCCCGTCGCCGCGTATTTTTCCAATGTCTTTATCTTGTTTCTCCGCGTTGCAACCAATGACAAGATTATGGCAAGAGGAAGGCCGAAAATTAGACCGATTAAGGCATACAAGCCAATGTAATAAGATAAGGGCAATTGTTCTCCTTGACCAACGTAATCACAGTTGATGTTGTCCCAGAACAAGTTGCTGTGACTCCTGCCGTCCTCGTACACGCAAGTGGACACGTTTATGAACTCGCAGCTCGTAACATTGTTTTTCGTGCTTTGCCTGAATCGTAAACCCTGGACGGTGATGGAATCAATCAGGCAAGCATTCACAACGTTCAATTTCGACTGGTAGAAAACCATACCGTGCTTTGCATGCTTAAAAGTGTCCTGGAAAAAGAGATTCGAATCCGCGTTGTATATCGACACGCTCGCGTTCGTGGTATCAATCACATTCCCAGCGAATTCATTATATTTGGATGACCAGATGTCCAACCCGATGATGTTCGACGTGTCGGCAATTGTAGCATTCCCCGTTAGGGTATTTGATGTGATATTGTTACGATCCGATTCGGAGAGAAGGATGCCATCATAATTGAACGCCGTCAAGTTATTCCGATCGATGCGGTTCCTCGATGAAGAATAAAGTGTTATACCAATCTCGACGCCGTCTATATTGTTATCTGAAAGGTTGCAACGTGAAGACCTCGTTAGCCAGATCGCGCCAGACGAGGAATTGACCATGGTTAGGTTGTTATTGGCGATCACACTATTGTTGGCCTCGTAAAAATAGATTGCACCTCGATATCCCGTGAAATTGAAGAATGTGTTCGAAATAACGGAACAAGAGTCAATCGATTGTACAGCAATGGCATTTCCCCCGTTACTAAAGGCACAATCACGAATCGTGACATTTTTTGATTCTGCATTTGAATAATAATTATAGATGTCGATGCTAGAACTATAACCGTAATAATCGTTGTTGAATGGACCATCAAAGCTACAGTTCTCGACAATCGTATCGTTAACGGTCGAGAGAGAAAGAGCTGCATAAGCGGAGTTGAAAAAAGTGTTATTTTTTATCACGAGTCCATTGCTACGAGAGATGGATGCGTGCTGATTGGCATTTCTAAAGATATTGTTGCTGCAGTTCAAGCTCGTGATGTTATAAAGGATCGCGGCGGTATAACATGACATGTTGAACACGTTATCGCGAACGTTTAGAACGTTAGCGTTGTAAACGTACACTCCCGCCCCAACACCACTGGAAAAAGTGTTATTTTCTATGGACAAGTTCGTGGCATAACTGCCATATAGCCCGTAGTCGGAAGAGTTGAAAAACGTGTTATTTTTTATCACGAGCCCTGCGCACGTGGAGAAGGATATATGGCGATAGGCTTTTCCAAAGATATTATCGCTACAATTCAAGCTCGTGATGTTGATAAGGGACACGGCGGTATAACATGGCATGTTGAAGACGTTATCACGAATGTTTAGCAGGTTGGTGCTGGAAATGTACACTCCCTCCCCAACACCACTGGAAAAAGTATTATTTTCTATGGACAAGTTCGTGGCATAACTGCCATAAAACCCACCATATAGTGTGTCAAAAAAGCAGTCTTGGATGATTGAATGGTTGAGGCTTGAAATCGAGAGGGCATAATTATACGCGGACTGCTGGATCGTGCAATTTAGCAGCTTCACGAAAGCACAGCTCGTGATGGAGCTTGTGCTAGTGAAATTGGAGATTGTCGAATTATCGATGACGATGTCGTTAGATCTGGATAACAAGAATGGTGTATTGGATACCGTGATATTGCAGTTCAATATACGAGATACATTGGATTGTTCTATCCAGAATGCACTGTCATCCGCTTTGTCGATCGTCACGTTGTCGAACGTGGTGTTCACGCACTTGTAAACCATGGTTGCGGTAGAGACATTGCTAATTCGAGCGCCGGAAATTCTCGTGTTCGTTGAATTGAGGACAACCACTTGCAATGCCGGGCCTGCATACGTGAAATCTTGCTTGTTCTTGATGAACACGAAGGGTATTCCATCGATCGTGTTTCCATCCAAGATGTTGTACTCGAACAGATAATCACCGATGGCAGCGGATTGCATGTGTATCAGGGATCGCGTGTTTGTGCCTTTGTTATGATCCAGGGTGAAATTTAATATGGTGCCATACAGCACGCAGAAATCGCCGCAGTTATTCATAGAATTGTTCGCGAGGGTAATATTTGCTCCCGTTGAGATATAAACGCATGTGGTGTCGTTTTCAAAGCTCGAATTACTTATCGACAGATTCGTGACATAATTGCCATAAATCCCTAAATTTAATAGATTTAAAGAGCAATTATATATGATAGAATTATTGAGGTTTGAAAAAGAAAAGGCTATGTACGAGCTATTCAAAATAGTACAATTCTGCAGCATAAAACCATTGGAGTTACTTATGCTGATCCAATTGGTGAAATTAGAGATGGTAGAATTTTCGAATATAATGCCGGTACAATTCAATATAGAGAATGGGGTATTGGATCCCGTGACATTACAGGTTATGAATCGAGATACATTCGAGCGTTCCACGTAGATGGCTGAATATGCATTGTCGATCGTCACGTTTTCGAGCGTGGTGTTCACGCTCTTGTAAATTACGGCCGGGGTCCGTACATTAACAAAATGAACGTTGGAAATTTTTGTATTCGTTGAATTGAGAACGATCACCTGCAGTGCCGGACCCGCGTGGGTGAAATCATGCTCATTCTTGACGAACACGAAGGGTATACCATCGATCGTGTTTCCATCCAAGATGTTGTACTCGAACAAGGAATCGCCGATGACAACGAACTGCAAGTTTACCAAGGATCGCGTATTCGTGCCGTTGTTATGATCTAGGGTAAAATTCAACGTGATGCCATACAGCACGCAGAAATCGCCGCAGTTATTCATAGAATTGTTCGCGATGGTAATATTTGCTCCTGCTGAGATATCGATGCAAGTGGTGTCGTTTTCGAAGCTCGAATTACTTATCAATACATTATTGCACGCGTACAACTGAACCGCATTGAGACTCGAGTTTTGAAACGTACAATTGAACACGGTCATTGAAGTTACCGTATCGATTGTGAGAAAAGCAGGATATGACAAGGCCACCGGCGAGTAGGTGCAGTTCGAAATGCTCCCATTAGTTGATGATCGTATATTGAAGTAGCCACGCCA
>JAUQYW010000742.1 GCA_030587525.1 Candidatus Sigynarchaeota archaeon
ATTTTCACGTAATTCGGGATATAAAATTCGACCGGGCAAAACCCTTCGCCTTTTACTTTCTCCTCGCCACCGATGATCTCGCACGATGGCAAGGACATCAATTGCGTTTGCGTGTAACTTGCCGAGAACAAAGCATACCACTTGCCATCTTGCTCGAATGGAAAGAATGTCCGTTCACCGTATGCTGGATACATCCGAACATATGAACCGATCTTCGTGTCGCTCTCGTAAATATCGATTTGCTTCGAGTTCCACGTTCCGGGAGCATTCTCTATGCTTTCTGTTTCCACGGCATGGTACTTTGGAATGCCGAGTGCTTCGCGGATCGATAGTTTTTCACTCATGATTTATCTCGCTTATCTATTTAATTCAAGAAATTTCCACTTGAAACTCCTTGATTCCCCGCCATGGCGAAGAATGGTATCATAAACTTCGCCAATCGAAGTATCGCTATACGGGCCAGCATGATCGCCAAATTCGCACGTCTTTCGTTCGTTTGGTTCCCACGTGATGTTCTTGTTCTTGGCTTCTTCGACAAGATCGGCGTTTCTATAATTTCCATCATAAATTTGATTGAATTGAACGACAAGCCGTGGATTTTCCTCGACAAACAACACGAGATCGACCACGTGATCGGTCTTGTTCGTGATCACGAACAACGTTGACGAGCTGTTGCTGACAAAGCCTTCTCTTTCTTTCATCCGCTACCAACCTCACCAAAATCAAAATCGATCTTTTCAAGAGGAATATCAATGCCATATTTTTCCAGAACTATTTCCTTGAATTTTAACTTGATCGCGCTGACGGTTTCGTCATTCTTCAGATGTTCCTCGATATCCATACCATAGAAGCTTGGATCATTATTTCCATCTCCATAAACTACAAGATGATCATTTGGAAGAAAATAACAACCGCATGACATGCCTTCATCATCATCTTCATCATGATGTATTTTTTCCAGGAACTCGTCAAGCTTGTATTCCGTGCAGACGGCAACAAAGCTCGTCGTCGAGCTGTTGCTCACGAAACCTTGTCTTGTTTTCATGGTTTAATCCATCT
>JAUQYW010000756.1 GCA_030587525.1 Candidatus Sigynarchaeota archaeon
GGGCGTTGTCGACCGTGAAGGCCGGGTATAACGCCATCATCAAAGAATTTAGGACCTACGAGCTCGTGGCGTGATCTTCCCTCATTATCTTTCTTTAGCAACGTGCCATAGAAATCTCTAGAAAGGTTTTTGAATCAATATGCTAAATGTTACTAGACGGTGAATCGGACGGGGCTACAAGCGCTATCCGGCGGGCTCGACGTGCTGCTTGTGCCGGGGGAACAGTCGCGGGTCAGGCAAGCGGTCTGGTTGCGGGAGCTGGATCACGAGACCGACGAGGTAGCACACGCCATTCTGTCCGACATCATGGCCGAGGACGCGGCGGGCACACTCAAGGCATACGTGCGATACCGGGGAAAAAATCCGCAACGATGGCTCGCACAAGTGTTTCCGCCGATGTTCAAGCCCCGGTTCCTCGGCCTGTTCCTGGAGGATGGCACGCTCGCGGGCTGGTTATCGCTGGTCATCGCGTACGACGTGCCGAATTCGGCGGGGCTTGGCATCATCATTCACGAGGCGCTTCGCAACAAGGGGCTGGGCACCGCCGCCGTGCAATATTGCATGGACAACACCGCGGCCATCATGCACGACCCCGGCATCACGACCCTGTTCTACGCGACGACCGAGCAGAACGCGCCCATGTGCACGGTGTCGGCGAAGGCCGGGATGCAGCCGCTCGGCAAGCACGCCGATACCCTGCGGCCGGGGTACGAGATGATCTGGTTCGCCAGCAAGAAAAATCGAGACGCGGTTCACGAGTAAATCATCGATCATCTAACGATGATCGAGGACAATATCGGCTATACATTTTCAAATAAGGGCTTACTCGAACGTGCACTCACGCGCAAAGCGTATGCTCTTGAGCAAAAGCAAGAAGGAATCGAATGCGAAGATCAAGAGATATTCAGGACGCTCGGCGATGCGGTATTAAAGACTATATTGGCAGATATCTTGATACAAAACGGTGCAAAAACCCGGAATGAAATTACCAACAAGAAATCAAAATTGGAAACAGAATCTCATCTTTCACGAGTAGCCCAGAAACTCGGGATTGCTCCAGACATAAAATTGGGGAAAGGAGAGCAAAAACAAGGTGCCATAGAAGTTCCTTTAGTCCTGGCAGAAGCACTAGAAGCCATCATTGGAGCTATTTATTACGATGGCGGGTTTAATGCTGCAAAAGAAGTCATCAAGAAATGGTTTGATTTGAAGGTTTTCTAATCATTCCTCATATCAAATGATGCCTTAGTGGCTTAGTTTTATTCTACCAATCTAAGACGTGACCGGGGTACGTGATGATCTGGTTCGTGAGTAAAAAAGAAGAATAGAATTGTGCTTGAGATTCAATCATCGTCGTCATTTCTATGAATCTCACTGAACGCAGCATTGCTTGCAGAACTGAATAGGGTGGAACAAATAGGGCAGATTTTATAGACTAATTCTATCATTACAACATCGCTCGAGTCGACCTTATCCCCGCTCTCCGGATATCGAAAATCGTGGTGGTCCCTATGCCTCTGGTCTCCAACTATATTCCCAGCAAAATCAAACCGTGCTCTAATACGCCTGGTTTGAAATTTGGTTTGCATCATTTCTTCAGAAATCAATTCATAACGAATAATTTGTTCATTCAGCAAATAGTCACGTATCAAGTTCGCTAGTCTTGGATTAACATCGCTTATTCGGCCTACTTCGTTCTTTTCCGTGGATTGAATAAAGCCAAATAAACAATCTCGCAATTGGCCAATGGTGAGGTCAACTTCCTCGATTGATCTTGAAGACGATCTAATACCCCCCTCTTTTCGATTTGGTTGGAATGCAAATGGAATCAAGTCCTTGTATCTCGGTGCGAGCTTTTGAGCAAGGCTATCATTCTTTCTTAATTCACTAGGCGTTACGCTTTCAGGATATGATTGCACGCTTGAATGGAGTTCTCTCAAGGATTTCAAGTATTCCTCCTTCATATCTTGCGTTCTTTTCTTTCGATCGTCGAATCCTCGCTGGATTTTACTTATGAAAGCATCATTCTTGAAAAACGCTCGAAGCTCTTCGGGTTTACGTCCGCATACATAACAAGCATCCCCCGCCGATAATGTCACGATAGGAGGACCTTCTTTACTTGCCATAAGTGAAATTTGCATCTTCTTTATAAAATCATTTCCCTAGGCATGGCATACACATTCACTTATTCTCCTTGTTCACGAGCGCGTTGAGCCGCTTCGCTTTCTCGCACAAGCCCTGGACATCCTTGGCAATCTCGGCGAGCATTCGATCCTTGGCCGCGTCCATGTACGGGATCATCACGTTCCGCATGAACGTCTTGCCGAGCTGTTTCAACCGAGCGGGATTGTAACCCGCGGCGGCGCACCCGGAAAGCATCTGGTTGAACCGCGACTGCCATTCGTCGAACCCGGCGAACCAGACCTTGCGGGCTTTGTCATTGTCGAGCACCATATGGTGCCCGCGCGGTGCTGGGATATAAGGAAAAAACGGGGCCCCGCTTCAACACGGGCACGGGACTTGCCGCTACAAGCATTTTCGTCGGGCTCCATCTCGCCCATCTTTTGAGCTGATATATAAAGCTGACACGAAGTTTGTAGTCAATCCGCCCGCCTCGGGATTCGCCCCGGTGCCGGCATCATGGACACGCCGCAACGCGGCTCATCGGCATGTTTATATTCCGGTGAGTACCACGACGCAGTTATCGAAAATCTCCGTGATATACGATGTCCACGACTCAACTCTCGTGTCCAGAGTGCGGCGGGACCGCCTTGACCATGACGGCCCACGGCAGCACATGCATGGCTTGCGGTCTCGTTGTCGATGAAGAGCAAGAATACGTCGTTCATGACCAGCGCGGGAAAGACGGGTTCATCGCGTCGCACGCGGTGTTCCATGGTAACACGACCACGCTGGTCGGTTCGCGCCACGAGCGCGTGAGCCAGGCGAATGCCAAGCTCGGCCTCATCCAGCAGCGGCTGGCATCATATTCCGACACGAAGCGGTCGCGCGTGTACCACCTCGTCCGCGGGCTGGTGCACGGCATGCAGTTGCCTGAGATCGTGATCGACAGCACCATGCACGTGCACGACAAGCTCTCCGGTGCAATTCCCAAGGGCACCGCGATTGCCGGGCCTGACTTGCTGGGCGGAATCTCCCTTTTCATCGCGTGCAAGCAGCTCGGCGTGGTGATTGACCGGGAGGCGTTGTTCGAGCAACTGGACATTTCACCCCGCGCCTTCTTCCGGGCGTTCATTCGCGTGCTAGCAATCGACAAGCATATCACCCCGGCAATGCCATCCGCGGCCAAGACGAGCATCATCATCGATCGCGCCATCTCGACGCTGCGGGGGATCGAGGGCGCTGGCAACTACCGACCCGTCGTGGAGTCGGTCTACCATCAGATCGCCAAGGCATTCATGGGCCTCA